>PMLI01000355.1 GCA_003158835.1 Acidimicrobiaceae bacterium | reverse complement strand
TGCTCGTGGTAGCCGACCGAGCCGGCCCCCATCATCCGCATCCACGCCACCGGCCACCACCACCTCTCTCTAATAGCGCCGCGACGGGCCAGCCATTGTTGGCAACCGAAGGTTGCAAACGTGTTCCCAAAGACTTTCTCTTCTTACTCGACTGGTGAAGGTTTGTGAAGCGGTTTCTTGTGACCGGTCAATAACGGGCAATAGCGGTCACTGCGTAGGCGTTGCCTGGTTGGTGCCGAGGTCTGGACGACAGGTTGTAGAAGAAGGCTCATGTCTGGCAAGGTTGATCGAGCTGTGATTGCTGTGGACAGGCGTCGCCGACGATGGTGCTGGAAAAAAATCTGTGGCAGTGTCGGCGTCCGCAGTTATCCGCTGGTGTCCGTTGGTGACCGATCGTAGACACGGCGGACAATAACGGTCAATTACGGACGACAACGGAGATATTGAACGGCAAGCAGTTCCCATGTCAATATCGGTTACAGTCGGTTGACGAGCGAGATGAAACCCTAGATGACTCCAGCGCAGCCCCGGTCCCGGCAGTTTGTGAGCTACGGCGTTGCCGCGCCCACCGATGTCGCTGGTACGCAGCAGCTGTTCGACCTCGGCGCGAAGAAGGCAGGCGAAGAGCAGGGCCTTCCTGGCGGCACACCGGTGCCCTTGGCCGTGGTGAAGAGGAAGGCCCGGGACACCCGAGTGCGCCCGGGCGCGGGTGCCGTGGAGGCGAGGCTCCCCGATGGGCGTGGTGCGGAGGGTGAGAGCGCCGAGACTGCAACCGACAAGGGTCCCTAGTCGGCCCCTGTCCCGTTAGAACAGCGGATGGCGCTCAGCGTCGAGGAGGCGGGCGCTCTCCTAGGTATCTCACGTGATCTCGCTTACGACTTAGTCGCCAGTCGTCAGCTGCCCTCGGTGCGGCTCGGAAGGCGGTTGGTCGTCCCCCGCCGCGCGCTTGAGGAGGCGCTGGAGCGCTTGCTCGAAGCGGGATAAAGGCCGGCGACCACGTCTCCGATGGCGAGTGCGGCCTCCCGGTCGGCGGTGTCCAGGAAGTGGGCGTAGGTGCGGAGCGTGATGCCGGGGTTGGCGTGGCCGAGGCGCCCGGCAATGGTGCGGACCCCGATGCCCTGGCCGGCCAGGGTCGTGGCCGAAAAGTGGCGGAGCCCGTGGAAGGTGAGGTGCCCCAGCCCCAACCGGTCGCGCAGGTAGCAGAAAGCACCGGTGACCCGGTCCGGGCGGTATGGGGTCGATGAGGCCAGGTCCTGAGACCAGACATAGGCCCACGGGCCGAGGGTGAGGCCGCCCGCGCCCGCCCGCTCCTCTGCCAGCTCTCGGTGCCGCTGCAGCACGGCCACTGTCGAAGGGTCGAGAGCGAGGCGCCGAGCCTGGTGCGTCTTGGTGTCCTTCACGGCGACGACCTTGCCGGCGTCGGAGATGGAGCGGGCGATGGTGACCGCGGCCTGGTCGAGGTCGACGTCGCTCCATCGCAGCCCGCACAGCTCACCTCGACGGGCACCCGTGGTGGTGGCGACGTAGATAAGGGTGCCGAGATCCGGATGGGCGTCGGCGCAGGCGTCGAACAGCCGAGCCAGCTCCACCGGTGTCGGGGGGTGGATCTCCCGGCCTCGGGTGCTTGGCGGCGATGTCCGGGCGATCGGGTTTCGGTCGAGCCAGCCCCACTTCATGGCCTGGTTGAAAGCGGCCGACAGGATGGCGTGGCTCTTGCGCACTGTGAGCGGCGTGAGGCCGGACTTGACGAGCCGGCTATAGAGCCGGTCGACGTCGACGGGGTCGAGCTTGTCGATGACGACGGTGCCGATAGCGGGCCTGATGTTGACGTCGATGGCGGACCGGTAGCGCACGAGCGTCGAAGCCGCCCGGCCCTGGGCCTCGATGTGGGCCATCCAGCGGTCAAGCAGTTCGCTGACGGTGTGACGCCCCTGGTACCGGTGCCGACCGTGCTCCACTTCGGCCACGAGCTCGGCTGCCACCCGCTGGGCGGCCCGCTTGCCTCCGGTCACCTCGCGAGCGACGTAGCGGTACCGGCCGGTCGAAGGGTCCCTTCCTACCGGTACCCGTACCTGCCACCGGTCCGGCCCCCGTTGCCTGATGCTGCCGCGCATAGGTCCATAGAGTACGCGGCCCGGAGGACGATTATGGACCAATTATGGACCAACCCCTGCTTAGGCCCCGTAAGCACCTCCGCCGGCTGTCCCGGACAGTGCCTCTGAGCAGCCATAATGCGGAGGGAGTGGGATTTGAACCCACGGGGAGCTTGCACTCCCAAGGCTTTTCAAGAGCCTCGCATTCGGCCGCTCTGCCATCCCTCCGGGCGCTGGCGAAGGCGATCCTACTTGTGGAGGCGCTTTCGAAGATCCTGGATCCAGTTGTCGGCCGCGAGCCAGGCCTCGCTCGCCGCCTGGCGGCGACGTTCTCCGTCGTCTCCGGCCGCCGGGTAGGAGCCCAGGAACTTCAGTTGCGGAAGCGTGGCGTGCAGGTCCCGCAGGCAGTCGGCCACGACCTCGTCGGCCACGTGGCCCTGGATGTCGATGACGAAGCAGTACTCGCCCAGTGCCTTCTTGGTGGGGCGCGACTCGAGTTTGGTGAGGTTCAGGTTCCGGGCCGCGAACTGCCCGAGGATCATATGGAGGCTGCCCGGGTGGTCAGAAGACTGAAAACACACGATGGTCGTCTTGTCGTGGCCGGTGGGGCCGGGTATGCCCCAATCCGGGCGGGCGACCAGGACGAAGCGGGTCGTGTTGCCGTCGTGGTCTTCGATCCCGGTTTCGAGGACCTCGAGCCCGTACAGTTTGGCGGCATGTCCCGTCCCGATGGCGACGACCCGGGCGTCCTTCTCCTCCGCCACGCGTCGCACGGCCTCTGAGGTCGACGAGCTGGCTTCTTGCTCTACACCCTTCAAGTGCTGCGACAGCCAGGTCCGGCACTGGGCCGTGGCTACGGGCATGGAGACGACCTTCTTCACCTGGTCCAGTCGCGTCCCGGCTGCACCCACCAGGCACTGGGCCACGGATAGCTGCATCTCCCGCACGATCAATAGCTCGTGGGAAAAAATGAGCGGGTCGAGGGTCACGTTCACCGAGCCCTCGATCGAGTTCTCCAATGCCACCAGACCGACGTCGGTCACGCCTTCGCCCACGGCAGCGAGAACGTCCCAGAAGCTGGGGAAGGGGACGCGCTTAGCTCTCGCCAGATCGGGCTGGCCTAGAAGAGCCGCCTCGGTGAAGGTGCCAGCGGGGCCGAGGTAGGCGATGGTCGTGCCCTCCGTCACCGCCGTCGCCTGCATCACGTCAGCATAGAGCGTGGCCTTCTAAGCCATCGCCCCCACCGGCTCCCCGAGGGGCAGTTCCCGCCGGGACGCTTTGATGAGCAGGACTGTCGCCACCATGGCCAGGGTCAAGGCCACGGCCCCGACCACGAACCCGGTCGTATAGCCGTGAACCGGCGCCAGGGCCTTGGCCAGCGCTCCGTGATGGGTCGCGAGGTAGCTGGCGCTGGCTGATGCGGCAACCGTGTTGAGCAGGGCGGTGCCCAGAGACCCGCCCACCTGTTGGGTGGCGTTTACCAGGGCACTGGCGACGCCGGCGTCATGAGCGCCCACACCGATCAAGGCGGTGCTGCTGAAGGGAACGAACACGAAGCCCATACCCATGCTCATCACGATCTCGGCCGGTAGGACGTGGGCCACGTAGCTCGTGTGCAGACCGATTTGGGTAAACCAGAGCAAGCCCAGCACCGCCATGAGAAGGCCGCCGGTCATCAGCCGCCGGGGGCCCATCCGGGGCAGCGCCTGGCTGGCCAGCATGGCGGAGATGATGATGCCGGCCGAGAAGGGCAGGAAGGCGAAGCCGCTCTTCAGGGCCGAGTAGTGCAAGGTCCCCTGCAGGTAGTAGGTGAGGAAAAGGAACATGCCGAAGAGTGACAGGCCGACGAGCAACGAGGCCAGGAACGACCCGCCCCGGTTGCGGTCCAGCACGACCCGTAACGGGAGCAGAGGCGTGGCCGACGCTCGTTCGATGATGACGAAGGCGAGCAGGAGCACGACCCCGATGGCCAGCAGGAGCGTTGTCGTGGCCGAAGCCCACCCATCTGTTCCGGCCCGGGTAAACCCGTAGACCAGCGACAGCAGGCCGGCAGTGACCGTGACCGCGCCCGGGAGATCGTAATGGACATCGCCCTCCGCCCGGCTCTCCCGTACTTCCCGCACGGTGGCCACGGCGGTAACGATGGCGATGGGCACATTGATGAGCAGCGTCCACCGCCAGGAGGCGTACTGGGTCAGCAGCCCCCCCAGGACCAGGCCGATGGCCGCGCCCCCGCCGGCTACCGCGCCGTACACTCCAAAGGCGCGCGCTCGCTCTTTCGGCTCGGTGAACGTGACCGTGAGCAACGACAGGGATGCGGGGGCCATCACGGCCGCGAAAGCACCTTGGAGGGCTCGTGCTCCGAAGAGCATGGCCCCGTCCTGGGCCAGGCCGCCGAGGGCGGAGGCGGCGGCAAAACCGAGCAGGCTGATGATGAACATGCGCTTGCGGCCCATGAAATCAGCCACGCGCCCTCCGATCAGCAGCAGGCCCCCGAACGCCAGGGTGTACGCCGTCAAGGCCCACTGGCGGTTGGCGATCGATATGTGCAGGGCCCTCTGCGCCGAGGGGAGCGCGATGGTCACGACCGAGGCGTCCAGGACGATCATGAGCTGGGCGATGGCGATTACCGCGAGAGCGCGGAACCGCCTGGGATCGGGTGCGTTCCTAGCCGTCGCCAGGGTTCCGAGCGGCGTTTGCAAGCTGGTCGTCATTGAGCGTCTCCGGATGGATGGGCGGACTTGGTTGCCTTAGAAGGACGAACTTGTCGGGCGAACTCATCGCCGGTGCCCCGTGCGAGGCCCGGCCGGGCTATGATTCGGAACGGCTCTTCCGTTTGCCACTATACGGAACGACGGTTCCGTATGTCAAGGGAGTTTTTGACGTGACATCCGCCACCACAGCGCCCGGCGGTCTGAGTGCGCAGCGTCCCCAACGGGCGGACGCGCGCCGCAACGTAGAAAGGGTACTGCGGGCCGCGGAGGAAGTGTTCGCCACCGAGGGCCTAGCGGTCCCCATCGACGAGATAGCCAGCCGGGCCGGGGTCGGCGTCGGCACCGTCTACCGCCATTTCCCCACCAAGCAGGCGCTGTTCCAGGCGGTCGTGATGGTCCGGCTCGAGGCCTTGGTGGAGCGGGCCAAGGAGCTCAGCGAAGCTCCTGACCCCGGGGAGGCGATGTTCACCTTTGTGGCCGACCTGGTCGAGCTGGCCGTGCAAAAAAGGGACTTGACGGACGACCTGGCTCAGGACGGGTTCGACGACGAGGTCCACGCCGCCATCAAGGGCGAGCTCCAAAGGGCGTTCGACGTCCTATTGCAGCGAGCGCAGCGGGCCGGCGCGGTTCGGGACGACGTCGGGTCGACCGACATCACGGCCTTGCTCATGGGCACGTGCC
>PMLI01000147.1 GCA_003158835.1 Acidimicrobiaceae bacterium | reverse complement strand
GCTGAAGCTCGAAGTGTGGGACTCTCCCAATTCGGCCGGGGTGATGATAGACGCCGTCCGCTGCATCAAGCTGGCCCGGGACCGCGGTGTAGGCGGGCCGCTGCTCGGCCCATCGGCGTACTTCATGAAGTCCCCGCCCCTGCAGTACCACGACGACGAGGCTCGCCAGATGGTAGAGGACTTCGCAGCCGGCGCCGGGAACTAGGGAGCCGAACGGCGCTCAGCCGGCGTCATCGGTGCCGCCCGCCTGGCCGGTGGCGCCCGTCTCGGGCTGGGCGGCCCACCATTCGTCCAGGAGCTTTATCGCATCGTCGTGGTCGTGCGGCCCTTCTTCCAGGCGCGCTTCGAGGAGATAGGCGAGGGCCCGGCCCACCACCGGACCGGGCCGGAGCCCGAGATGGGCCATTATTTCGCGCCCGTCCAGGTCGGGGCGCATGGCTGCCAGTTCCTCTCTTTCACGCAGTTCGGCGATGCGCGCTTCGAGTTCCTCCATGCGCTGAGCCAGGGCCTTGGCGCGTGCCGCGTTACGGGTGGTGCAGTCCGAGCGCGTCAACTCGTTGAGCTGGTCCAACAGGTCGCCGGCGTCGCGCACGTAGCGGCGGACGGCGCTGTCGGTCCAGCCCATCCCGTACGTGTGGAACCGCAGGTGCAGCTCCACCAGGCCGCTGACCTTCTCGATGTCGTCGGCCGGGTAGCGCAAAGCGCGCATCCGGTCGCGGGTCATCCTGGCGCCGACGATTTCGTGATGGTGGAAGCTCACGGCTCCTCCGGGGCCGAACGAGCGCGTTTTGGGCTTGCCGACGTCGTGGAACAGCGCCGCCAGCCGTACGAGACGATCGGGCCGCGCCCGTTGGACCACGGCCACGGTGTGGGCGAGGACGTCCTTGTGGCGGTGGACAGGGTCCTGCTCGAGAGCCAGAGCGGGCAGCTCGGGCAGGAACTCCTCCGCCAGGCCTGTCTTCACCAGGAACCACAACCCTTCGGACGGGTCGGCCACCACCATGAGCTTGTCAAGCTCGTCGCGCACCCGCTCGTCCGAGACTATGTCCAGGCGTCCCCGCAGCAGAGTGACGGCTTCGACCACCTCGGGCCCGGGCTGAAGGCCGTACCCGGCGATGAAACGAGCAGCTCGCAGCATCCGCAGGGGGTCGTCGGTGAAGGACACCTCGGGTGCCAGCGGTGTCCTGAGCTTCCTTTCGGTCAGGTCGCCGACACCGTTGAACGGGTCGACCAGCTGCAGGTCGGGCAGCGAGAGCGCCATGGCGTTGACGGTGAAGTCGCGCCGGGCGAGGTCAGCCTCCAGGGCGGTCGAAAAGACCACCTCGGGTTTGCGCGACGAGGCACCGTACTGCTCGGCGCGGTGGGTGGTGACTTCGACCCGCCGGGTGCCTTTGGCGGCGCCGATGGTCCCGAAACGCTTGCCCTGGGCCCAGACGCTGTCCCCCCAACCTGCCAGGATCTTCTCGGTTACGGAGGGTAGGGCGTCGGTCGTGAAGTCGAAGTCGCCGTCGTCGTTGAGGCGGTCGGCTAGGGCGTCGCGCACGATTCCGCCAACCAGGTAGAGACGAGCCCCGGCGCCCTCGAACAACCGGGCCAGCTCATTGGCTGCGTCTAGGGTCGGCCGAAGCCTTTCAGGCACCACAGCCGTGAGCCTAGATAGGCCGCACGGTGATGCGAGCCCTAAACCGACGGGAGCAGGCCGGCCGTCTGCAGCGCCACCCGGAAGTCGTGGGGGTTGGTGGCGGCCTGCAAGGCGGCGCGAAGCGAGATCTCACCCGCCTTGAACAGGTTGAACAAGCTTTGGTCGAACGTCACCATGCCGTGGTACTCACCGTCGGCTATCACGTCTTCGATCGTCTCGCCCGAGCCGCCGTTCGGGTCGAGGATGCGATCGGAGATGCGCCCGGTCATGACCATGGCCTCGACGGCGACGACGCGGCCGACGCCATCGGCCCGGGGCACGAGCCGCTGGCTGACGACACCTCTCAGCACCGCGGCCAGGCTTATCCGCACCTGGCGCTGCTGGAAGGGCGGGAAGAAGTCGACGATCCGGTTTATGGTCTCGGTGGCGTTGGTCGTGTGGAGGGTGGACAGGACCAGGTGGCCTGTCTCGCCCGCCGACAGCGCGGCCTGAATTGTCTCGGGGTCGCGCATCTCACCGATCAGTATCACGTCGGGGTCCTGGCGCAAGACCCGTCTCATGGCCTGTGACCAGTCCCTGGTGTCCGTGCCGATCTCGCGCTGGCTGATTATCGACATCTTGTCCCGGTGGAGCACCTCGATCGGGTCTTCGATGGTGATGATGTTGGCCGAGCGGTTGTTGTTGATGTGGTCGATCATCGCCGCCAGGGTGGTTGTCTTGCCTGAGCCCGTGGGCCCTGTGACCAGGACGAGGCCCCGGTGTTCCTCGGCCAAGCGGGTGACGACGGGGGGCAGGCCGAGATCGGTGGCGGACAGCGCACTGGGCAGAACTCGCCGGAGAACGAGCCCGGCCGTACCCCTCTGGCGGAAGGCGTTGCAGCGAAAACGCCCGAGGCCGCTGACCGAGAGCGAGAAGTCGGCTTCGCCGGTGGCCTTGAACTCCTCGAGGCGCTCGGGCGGCAGCACGACCTGGACAAGCTCTTCGCACTCCTCGGGCCCGACCACGGAGAAAGGTGTCATCCTCAGGTCTCCGTTCACGCGTACCCGGGGTGCGGACCCGACCTTTATGTGTAGGTCGGACGCACCTTGCTCGACGACATGGCGCAACACGGCGGGAAGGTCGATCACCACGAACGCGTATCGGCACATTTGGGCCCCGGCCTGAGGCTCTGGCGGCCCGGCCTCGCCAAGTTCTGCCAAGCTAGAGCCGACGGCTAGGCTCCAGGCGCCCACACGAGATGCCGAAAGCCCTCGCCACGACCACTGATGCCCTCTACTGGCAACGTCATCCGCTGGGGTACGGAATCCGCCCGTGTCGGGCGATGGCGGGCCGACGGCTCGGTTGCGTTCTTCGCCCCCATCCCTGACGGCGCCCCTGCGTCGGCCGAGTTCGTGCGCCGCTGCCTGCGGGTACTGGCCGAACAGGGCTTTCAGCGGGTTATCACCGGAGCCGTGCCGCCTCCGGAGCAGTCGGGCCTCTTGGAGGCGGGTTTCGAGGTTCACGAGCACCTGCACTTGCTCCTCCTCGACAACGCGGCCGTGCTCCCGCCCCGGCCCGCCGAGCCGGGCCGGCGGCGCGCCGGCCCCGTGCGCAAGAGCCGCTTGTTGAAAGTCGACGGATCCGCCTTCGCTCCTTTCTGGCGCCTGGACCGCGCCGGGCTCGACGAAGCAGTAAAGGCAACTCGCCAGCACCGCCTCCGCGTTGTCCTGGGCGACCGGCACGCCGTCGTCGGGTACGCCATTTGCGGCATTTCCGGCGGGCGGGGATTTGTCCAGCGCCTGGCTGTGGCCCCGGAGGCGCAGGGCCAGGGCATCGGGAAGGCACTTCTCCTGGACGGGCTGTACTGGCTACGAGCCTCGGGCGCCCAAGAGATCGCTGTCAACACCCAGGTCGGTAATGACGCGGCTCTGGCGCTGTACCGGCGCGTGGGTTTTCGCGACGACCCCGGCGGCCTGGCGGTGTTGTCGGCCCGGCTCAACGTCCGGGACGCGTCAGAGGTGAGCTGAGCGGTGGCAGGAGGAAGCGGAAGAGTTGCAGCCGCCAAGCGCGCCGGCATGATGGCCGGCGTCGGCAAGACGAGGACCGATCCCCAGGCCCGAGGGCGTGCCGTCCCGGCCCGGTTGCTCGTGGTGACGGTGTTGTGGGCGGGTGCGGTCATGGTCGGGCTCTGGCCAGCTCCGGCTCATGCTGCGTCGCCCGCCTTTGGGCGGTCGCCGCACCCGCTTGCGGTAGCTCCGAAGCGGGTGCCGGCCCGCCACCACGACATCTCGGTGGGCCGGGATGCCCTCACCCTGGTTTCCCAGAGCGCGTGGGTGGGCCCGGGCTCGGGGCAGTTCCAACTCCACCTGGCGGTGACGGCGAGCAACCAGGCCGAGGAGACGCTGACGGTCATCGTCTATGGAAAGCTGACAGCTCGGTCCCAGTTCCAGGCGGCCGTGAGCGGGCACGTCTACGGCCCGTATTATCAAGGCCCTGGCACAGCCAACAGCCCGGTGCCGTTGGACGACCTGAAGGACGACCCCGCCGGAGGAGTGGACGTAGACATCCCCGTCAACGCCGCCAGCGGTGGCCTGTCCTTCACAACGACGGGGGTGTACCCGGTCCAGGCGTTCCTCGAGGAAAACGACGTCCGTGTCGGCCAGCCCCTCACGACGTTCATCGTGTACGTCGGCAAGGACGCAAGTACCCTGCGGCCCCTCGACAC
>PMLI01000424.1 GCA_003158835.1 Acidimicrobiaceae bacterium | reverse complement strand
GGCCCGTGCCAAGGCTGAGCTCACTGACATTGACATCGCCGCTTCCATGCAGTCGTGGTGGGACCGGCTCGACCGGTCCGGCATGATCGTGCGCTTTCTCGGCATATTTGACGAGGGCATCGACCCCGACGCAGCAGAGACCCGCGACGATCGCTTCGAGTTCGGCCTCGCCTGCCTATTGGACGGGGTTGCCGCCCGGCTCCCTCAGGCCGCGGCTTAGCTCCGAGCTATGTCGGGTCCTGTGGGGTGCGCCGTAATTCTGTAGTGGTACTGCCACGCTTGCTCGGCCTCAGGGCCCACGCCAATGAGCCGGTAGACGTTGGTCCAGGTGAAACCCATCAGGACCACTCTGCCTTGAGCATCGCCACACCGATATAGATGAACACGGCGATCGACAGCGCCAGGAGGACGCCTTGGGCCACGGTCATACCCGGCTCAGTCCCCAGATCAGGACCAGCATCGCTGCGACGAAGCCTTCAATCGCTACGACAACCAGGAAATCAGCCCTGACCGGTAATCGGCCGCGTGGAGCGGACCCCGCTCGCTTCGGCAATCCCTCCGGCTGTTGTGCGGGTAGCCCTAGGCATGGCTAGACACCGTCAACAGGCTCGGGCTTGCCGCTACGACGATGCCATGGCGGCGTATCTCTTCGTGCAGCAGGCGATGGCCTGCAAGGACTGAGAGGGTAAATGGCCATAGCAAAGCCTGCCCCCAGAGGCCGGTGCGACAGGGGCTACAAGCCCCCAGGAGCCAGGAGCGCCGCAACGTAAGGGCCAAACGGGGGTCTGGGGCTCGGTACGGGTAGAGGTAGCGGGGGGGCTACAGCTCCTTGAACATGGCGACAAGGGTGCCAACAAAGGGCTCCTCCAACGGCTCCCCCGTCTTCTTCATCCCGGCGCGCTCGTAAAACCTTCTAGCACCCAGGGTGGCGTTGCACCACAGGAGCCTTCCTCCCGTAGTCGTCACATGGGCCAAGACGGCCTCCAGCACTGACGACCCCACACCCTGGCGCCTCCACTCGGGAGCGGTCGCCATGCCCCGCAAACACCACGCCGATGTGGTGCATGGCTGCCACGGTGGAGGTTCGGGCCACACCGTGGCGACATAAACTATGTGGCCCTGGTCGTCTTCAGCGCAGAAATGGGCCGTCCCGGCTTGGCTGTCGCGGGCAAAAGCGACTTCATCGGGGCGCAAGTGCGGGCGAAGGGCCATGTGACGTAGCGCGATCACCTCATCGGCATGGCACTGGCGGACGGTCACCGCCCCCATCTCCGCGCGTCAACCGCCAGGCAATTGCGAGAGCGCACCGTATTGACCGAGCGACGCCGACGTGGCGAGCTCGTCGCCGAGGTAAGTGCTCCCGTCGGTCATCCCTTCTCCTCCTTCTGATGAGCGTGCTAGCCCGTCGCTCAAGCGACGACTAGGGCCGAGAGTCGGAAGTTGAGGGTACGGACTAGGAACTTACTGGCCGGGGCAGCTGTAGGGGTACAACGTGCCAGCTGCCGGCACTTGCCGCGCCTCTGTGCGCAGACCCCAAACGAGGCGCTTCAAGACAATCGAGACCCGAGCCCGCGTCGAGCGGATCCAGGGTTACTTCGGCGACATGGCCGTCGGCCAGGGGGCGGTGCAGCTCCGACTGGTCCCGGCGCTGCCGCGCTCCGGCCTAAGCCCCGAGGAGATCAACAGCCGGTACCCGAAGCTCACGACCTTCGACGACCAGTGGGCTCACATCCTCAACGATATGACGCCCATGATCGGGGCCATGAGCGACAACGTCGCCAACTACCAAGCTGTCGCCGCTCTTCCGCCCTTCGCGCTATTCCCGTGGTTCTTCGTAGCCCCGGGCCTGATCGTGATCGGTTCCGCCACCGCCGCCGGCGGTCCGGGCCGAGCACGTCGCGTGCTTGACGCACGCTTGTCCGATATTCCCGGTCCCCTAGTCGAAGGAGTCAAATGAGGCGAATGACCAGTCGGTTCCTGCCCCGGACCATTACCCTCTCAACGCTGGTGGTCAGTGCCACCCTGGCGGTGCCCGCCACCGCCACCGCTACCGGCGCCTCCTCAGCCACACAGCCGCTCAACGGCTTGTTCCGCGTGGCGGCGAGTTCATACTTCCGCATGGTCTATCCCGGCGGCGCTAAGTACTTCAAGAACCCGTACTCGGCGGACCCCAACAAGACCTATACGTTGATCGTTGCCGGCAGCGACGGGGGCTTGCGCACGGGAGCGCTTCAGCCTGCCCCTGCCCCTGCTTTCGACCACCACGGCAATTCTCTGGCGGGGCGCATCATCCGACCGACCGATTTTGCCGGGATCAACTTCGGCCTCGCCACCAAAGGAACTGCCCCTGCCATCTCCGTCAGCGGGTACCGGCTCACCGGCCAGGTCAAGGGTTTCACGGCTGAGTGGAACAATCTCAGTTTCAGCCAGGGCGGCCAGGTGACCGGGTCCTACAACGCTCAAACTCACGTTTACGTTTTGACATGGTCGAGCCTGATCTCGGGGGGGCCCTTCAACGGGTTCACCGGCTCTTGGCACCTCACGGGCACCTTCGTCTCCTAGCGGACGACGGGCATGGGCCAGCCTGGAGTGCTCAGCGCGACTCCAGGCTGAGATGGCGGCTACGCCTGTGGCTCAACCGCCTCGGCTGGGGACCTACGACCCGACGTCTGGGGCTTGTGAGGCCCTGCCTTTCCAGGCGAGCAGTACTTCGGGTGCAGGTCCCACACAGCTTTGGCTCAGCTCGTGAGCGTCGGCCCCCGCCACGAGGCCGGCGTCGTCCCCTACGGCACCACCCTTCGCTGGGTGGCGGCCCGGTCAGCCTGTGCCTGGCCACTGACCAGCGGGGAACGGTCGTTGGGTCGGAGTTGGCGACGGCCCGATAACTGGCATCGCCGTGTACGGCGGCCCCGCAGCTCACAGCTCACAGCGGCACCGCGTACCAGTGCGCCTCGAAAGTCGGCTTGTCGCCCGTCCTGGCCCGCAACTGCAGGCGGTGAGGGGAGGTCACCGAGACGATGTCGGCCCGGAACTCGTCGGCCGCGGTCCAGCCGCCGGTCACCGCCACCGTCGATAAAGGCGAGTGGAAGCCAGGCAGGTCACCTTCGGTCCAGCGGCCCGGTCGCAGGTCGAAGGAGTGTTCGGCGCCCTCCATGACGACAGTGAGCCGCGCCCCGCCGTCGGCCGGCCCCACCCGGACGGCGAGGAGACGCTCGGTGTAGGGCGCCGGATCCCCGGCCCGGCTGAAGCTGACCTCGTGGCCGGGTGACGCGGCTCGGGCATCGATGACGGCGGTCGACAGGCCGGGCAGGCGCTCGGCCAGGCGCTCCTCGGCGGCGTGGTCAAGCGGGGCATCGCCGCAGAGGGCGGGGAGCAGGTGCTCCCAGATGAGGTCTATCTCGGCCTGCATGTCCTGGACCTGGGCCGTGCAGGCGATGACGGCGTCCGCACCCGGGACGATGACGCAGAACTGGCCATAGGCCCCATCGCCGCGGTAGGCGTCATGGCGGCACACCCAGAACTGGAAACCGTAGCCCTGTTGCCAATCCGGGCTCTCCGAATGGTGCGAGTTGTCGACTTGCTTGCTGCGGGCTTGGGCGACATAGCTTTCCGGGACCAGTTGCCTGCCTTCCCAGAGACCGTTCTGGAGGTACAGCTGGCCGAGCTTGGCGATCGACTCGGTCTGCACGTGCAGCCCCGAGAACCCGAGGTCGTTACCCTCGGCGGATTGCAGCCACTGGGCCTGGCCTATGCCGAGCGGGTCGAAAAGGCGGGGCCGCAGGTAGTCGACCAGCCGTTGGCCGGTCAGCCTGGTGATGATGGCGGACAGGGTGTAGGTGCAGCCCTGGTTGTAGCAGAAGAACGTGCCTGGCTCGTGGTCCGGGGGCAGGGACAGGAAACAGCGCACGATGTCGGTACCACCCTCCATCAACGCCGGCAACGTGTCCTGGGCGTGCCCGCTGGCCATGGTCAACAGGTGCCTTACCTTCATGGCGGTCACGTACGGGGAGGCGACCACCGGCACCTTGTCCGGGAAGAAGCTCACCACCGGGTCGTCGATGGAGAGGAGCCCCTCGGCCTGCGCCATGCCGATGGCCGTCGATGTGAAGCTCTTGGACAGCGAGTACAGCAGGTGGACGCGCTCGGCCCGGTACGGCGCCCACCAGCCCTCGGCCACGACATGGCCATGACGCACCAGCATGAGCGAGTGCAGGTCCAGGCGGTCGCGCTCGACCGCGTCCACGAACGCGAGCACACCGGCGGCGTCGACACCTTGGGCGGACGGGCTTGAACGAGGCAGCGGGCGAGCGGTCACCCAGCCAAGGATAATGCCCGTCGGGCTGGACAGCGATGGTTATCGTTGTCCCCGGTCGGCCGCCTTCATTACGGATTGCCTTCGGGCCCCCTACCTTCGTCCCGGACATCTCCCTAAACACATATTACAAAGGGGCCAGTCGCCTGGGCTGAGGCATTACCGACGCAAGCCCGAGGGACAAACAACACTGGCATACGCGGCTTTTCCACTTTTGCCAGCCAGAGCCTCAGCCGCTTCGTCCCAGGTGCACCTTGACATAACCAGGTGCACCTTGACATAAACAGCGCTAAGCTTGATTATGGAAGTTCAGTCAGAGGGGGGCCCGCCATGGGGTTCGTCCAGGACCGGTTTCGACCGGCTCTAGCACAGACAGAACTGCGGTCCCCCCCCCGCCCGAGCGGCCCCTAGGAGCAGGGAGAGTGGGATCGATGAAGAGCCTCATAGCATGTGCAGTGACCCTGTCGTGTGCGTTCGCAGGTACCGGGTTCGGCATGGCGGCGATGCTGTCGTCTGGTGGCGTCACCAGTCCTACGTCAGCTTTTGCCGCGCCTCTGGCTCCTAGTAGTGCCGCGGCGACGGTCGCCCAACTGGCGCCTGGGCCTGCCAACCCGGGCGGGCCCTATCCCTTTGTGGCAGCACCGTGCCAGCCGTCAGGCTGCAGTAGCTGAGGGCTGGACCGGTCCCGCAACGGCGTACGTAACCCTGCATACGTACGCCGTTTATGTCCCGTGCCGGTTGCCGGCATCAGGAGGTCATCAC
>PMLI01000347.1 GCA_003158835.1 Acidimicrobiaceae bacterium | reverse complement strand
CAGATCGGCAACGAGTACTGCTCGAAGGTGTGCTGCGGGGTGGCGTCGAAGGAGGCTATCGAGATCCGCAAGCTGCTGCCGGGTTCGAAGGTGTTCATCTTTTACATCGACATGAGGATGTACGGCTACTGGGAGAACGAGATCTACTGGCCGGCCCAGGAACAGCACCATGTCCAGTACGTGAAGGGGCTGATCACCGAGGTGCTACCGAAAGGCGACCGCCTACTGGTGCGGGGAGAGGACACCACGATGGGCCGGCCCATGGAGCTACCGATGGACCTCGTCGTGCTGTCCGTCGGTATGGAACCATCATCGGGTACCCGCCACGTCGCCAGCCTGTTCGGGGTCAAGCAAAACAAGTACGGTTTCATCGAAGCCGCCGGAGCGCCGCTCGATCCCGTCAGCACCGACCGGGAAGGGATCTTTGCCTGCGGCGCCGCCCTCGGCCCGGCCGACCTCGAGGACACCGTCTGCTCGGCCGCGGGCGCGGCCGTGAGGGCCGTCAGCTACCTGCGGTCACGTTCGGCCGCGGCGCTGAACTGAGGCCACCGGACATGATCACTGGCCCCGTGGTCGATACGCTGAGCGCGCTGGAGTTCCAGCGGGAGATCATGGGCCGTGCCACCGAGGCCGAACTGCATGGCATTGCCGTTGACCTCGGCCGCAAGTCGGCGGCCTTGCAGGACCTCTTGTGCGCGGCGCCGTCCCGGTTGGACGGCGCCGCCCTGCGCCAGGTGCTGCGCTGGGTCTTCGCCACCCGGCGGCGGGCCGACCAGATCCTGGGCTCGATCGGTGCCACACCGCTGGCCGCGGCGATCTCCGGGCTTCTGGCCGAGGGCGACCCGGTGGCGGACCGGATCGACCGCTTCGATGCCGCTCTGGCCGGGTGCGGCGCGCTGGGCGCGCCGGCCGGGCCCCTCTTCGACCTCCCGGCCGAGCTGCTCCATTTCACCTCGCCCGACCGGTATTGGCTCTGGACGAGGTGGATATGGGGACCGGGTGCCCGGACCGGCGCCCTGGCCCTGGTCACCACCGATGACGTGGACCTGGGCGAGGGGGCGACCAGGGGCGCCGTCTACCTCACTGTCGGGCGGGCCATGGCCTTTGTCGAGGAGACCGGCAAGGCGGCCGGCTTCACCGCCGCCGGGCCCGGCCTGTTCGGAGCGGACGTCTTCCTGGCCGCGGTGTACGCGGTCACCATGTACACAGTCCTGCGGATGCGGATGACCCGGGAGTTCAACCGGGTTATCCCGCCGTTGCCCGACCTCGTCCGCCGCCTGCTCGGCGTCTACCACCTGGGAGGTTAGGGCGATGCCTGTCGGTGGCCGAAAAGTCCCGCCCGTGGCGGTGGAGAAGGAACACGCGACGGTCGCGTCCACGATCTCGGGGCGCGAGGTCGACCTGCCGGCCATGTGGAACCGGATGTTCGAGCCCCGCGTTCTCACGGATTACGGTCCGGACGGCTTCGCCGCCATCTCGGCCTTGCCCGGGGGCGAGTCGCTCGAATGGTGTTACGGCTGCGGGAAGTGCGTGGCTGTCTGTCCGGTCGACATGGTGGGCGACTACGGGCCCCGCAAGATCCACCGCAAGGTCCAGACCGGCACCGACCTGCTTGTCGACCCGGACCTGTGGCTGTGCACGACCTGCGGCAACTGCCTGCGGGTCTGCCCGAAGGAGGTCGACATGATGGCGGTCATGCCGGCTGTGCGCGAGGCCGCCCTCAACCGTGTGGACGTGCCGGCCGAACTGCAGGACGTCTTCGAAAAGACCTTCCGGTACGGCAATGCTCTCGGCCAGAACCAGCGGCGCCGGGCGCAGTGGGCCGACAGTGCCGGGGCGCCGGTACGGATCTTGGGCCGGGGCCCGGGCCCCGTCGACGTCCTGTTCTACGTGGAGGACTACTGGAGCTTCCACCCCCGGGGCCAGGACGCGGCGCGCGCCTTTGCCAGGGTGGCTGCGGCGCTCGGCATCGACTGGGCCGTGCTCGGCCCGGAAGAGAAGACGCTGGCCGTCTCCCAACGGCTGGCGGGCGAGAAAGGGCTGTTCGACGCCCTGGTCGAGGACGTGACGGCGGTCCTGGCGAAGTACGAGTTCAGGCGGCTCGTGACCGCTGACCCGCATGCCTTCAACGCCCTGCTCACGCAGTACCCGCAGCGCGGGCACAGCTTCGAGGCCCTGCACTACACCCAGCTCCTGGCGCCCCTCGTCGGTCAGATCGAATGGGCCCGGGAGCTCGACTTGAGGGTGACCTTTCACGACCCGTGCTACCTGGGCCGGCAAAACGGGGAGTACGACGCCCCCCGGGCGCTGATCGAGGCGGTCCCCGGCGTACAGCTGGTCGAGATGGCCCGCTGCCGGCAGAACGGCTACTGCTGCGGCGGTGGCGGCGGCGGCATGTGGCTGGACAGCGTCACCCGCGATCACACCACGGAGCGGCTGTCCGAACGCCGGGTACGCGAGGCGGTCCAGACCGGGGCGGACGTTTTGGCAGTCTGCTGCCCCTACGAGGTACCCAGGTTCACCGACGCGGCCAAATCGACCGGCCACGAGGACCTTCGGGTCTGCGACATTATCGAGCTGATCGACGAGGCCATGCGGGACGGGCCGGCCCGTGGCTGAACCCCTGTCGCCGGAGGCCGGGGCCCTGCGACCAGTGGCTGGGGCCCTGCCGCCAGAGGTGGGGGCCCTGCGACCAGAGGTTGGGGCCCTGCGGGTGGTCGACTTCGGGCTCAGCTCGCCGTTGCGCTCCCAGACCCTTTGGCATGCGATCGGTTTCGGGGTCTCGGCCGGTGCCCCGACCACGCTCTCGTTCACCCGCCCCGCCGCCCCCTATGTCTGCCTCGGCTATCACGGGGCTCTCGACGACGTGGACCAGGAGTACTGCCGGGCGCACGGCCTGCCCGTCCTCCGGCGCATGGTCGGCGGTGGCACCGTCTACCTGGACGCCGACCAGGTGTTCTTCCAGATCTGCCTGCCGGCCCAGGCTGTGCCGCCGGTCCGGTGGCGGGCACTGCGCATGCTGCTCGAGCCGGCCGTGACCGCCTTCCGCGCCGTTGGGGTGCCGGCCGCGCTCGATGACGATCTCGAGATCTGCGTCGGCCACCGCAAGGTCTGCGGGCACGGGGCCGGCCAGATCGAGGAGGCCGTGGTGGTGTGCGGCAACCTGATCCAGCGGTTCGACCACGAACGGGCAGCCCGGGTGCTGGCGCTGCCCGGCCCCGCCCAGCGGGAACAGACGTTGGCTCTGATGCGCCGGTTCGTAGCGGCCACGCCGGTCGACCCGGCGGCTTTCCAGGCCGCCATGGTCAGTGCGTATGCCGCGGCGCTGGGGCTCAGGGCCGTGCCCGGCCAGCTGAACCCGGTCGAGCGCAGGACGGTGGCCGACCTTGACGACAAGTTCAGCAGCGAAGCCTGGTTGGCCGGACCTGCCCGGCCTCTACCGGCCGCCGGTACGGACCGGCCTGCTCGCCGGGTCAAGGTGCGGGCGGGCGTGTGGACTCTTGCGTCCGAGCACGATGGAGCGCAGGTCACCGCCAGCGTGGTGCGGGGAACGGTCGACCGGGTGCGGCTACGGGCGGGCGGGAGCGATTGGCCGGCCCGGCAAGCCGAACTGGCTGAGCAGGCTGTCACCGGGATCCCGTGGGGCTCGGTCGCCGATGTGCTGGCCGACTTCGGCGAACCCGGTCGGCGGCTGGCCGCGGCCTTCGCCGCCGCCGGCCCGGGTGCGCTGTGATGAGACCGGGTGTGCTGTGATGAGATCATGGGTGCTCTGATGGGACAGCCGGCGCGGGCCCGCGTGGCCGGCTTTGAGCTCGCGCTCGACCGGCGCTACCAGCCCGAGACGCACATGTGGGTGCTGCCGAGCGGACCGGCCCGGGCACGGATCGGGATGGACCCGCTCGGGATCGAGACGAGCGGCACCTTGGCTCAGTTGTCCTTCGTCCCGATTGGGACCGAGCTCACCGCCGGGTCGCCGTTCGGCCAGCTCGAGGCGGCCAAGTTCGTCGGCCCGCTGATCAGCCCGGTCTCCGGTGCGGTGCTGGCCGTGAACGACGCCGTGGTCAGGGACCCGGGCCTGGCCGAGCGGGACCCTTACGGAGCGGGCTGGATGATCGAGGCCGGCGTGACCGAGGCCGGCGTGACCCAGGCCCGCCGGACCGATGACAGCCGGGGTGACGTCACTGGAGCGCGGGCCGGCTTGTTGGCCGACCCGGCCGAGATCAGCGCCTGGTTCGCGGCCAAGGTCGCCGACTACCGGCTCAAAGGGGTGATCGCGCAATGACCAGGGCGGGCGCGCTGTCCCGGCCGGCCGACGTGCGGCGGGCGAACTTCCCCGATGTCATGGACTTTTACGCGCCCGGTCTCAAGCGTTGGCAGAGCTCGGAGTGGGCGCCGGTCAGCCCCCGCCGGTTCCTGCCGGTGTCGGTGACCGGCTCGGCCTGCGCGCTGTCCTGCGACCACTGCCGGGGGAAGGTGCTCGGCGGCATGGTGAACGCCCGGGCCGACCAGGACCTGTTCAGGCTGGCGGCGGGGCTGCGGGCGCGGGGTACCGAGGGGCTCTTGCTATCCGGCGGCTCCAATGGCAGCGGCGGGGTGCCCTTGCTGGCGCACCTGCGCCACATCCCGCGCATCCGCCACGAACTCGGGATGAAGGTCATCGTGCACTCCGGGCTGGTCTCACCGGAGCTGGCGGCCGGCCTGTCGGCGTCCGGCGTGGACGGCGTGATGCTCGACGTCATCGGGGCCGACGAGACGCTGCGCGACGTCTACCACCTGGACATGACCGTGGCCGACGTGGACCGTTCGCTACGGCTCCTGTCCGACCGGGGGCTGCGGACCATCCCTCACATCGTGCTCGGGTTGCACTACGGCCGTTTTGTGGGCGAGCACCGGGCGCTCGAGATGGCCGTCCGTTACGGCGTCTCGGCCCTGGTCCTGGTGGTGCTCGTGCCCTTGGCCGGCACCCCGATGGCGGACCTGCCGGCGCCCCGGGCCGATCAGGTGACCGACTTCTTCGCCACCGCCCGGCTGGCGGCGCCGGCGACCATGATCAATCTCGGTTGTGCCCGGCCGCTCGGTGCCCTGAAGGGTGAGCTCGACCGGGCTGCCATCGACCTCGGGCTCAACGGCATCGCCTACCCCGCCGACGGGGCGATCGAGTACGCCCGGTCACGGGGTTTGACGCCCCGACTGTTCGAGTACTGCTGTTCGCTGACCTGGAGCGGGGCGCAGGCGCACGGTTTGGCCCCGGTGCGGGTGACCGCATGAACGAGGTGACGGCATGAACGGGGTGACGGCATGAACGGGGTGACCGGATGAACGGGGTGAGCGGGGTGTGGCGCCTGCTGGCCGGCGACGGCGTCGGTGGGGCCGACGGGCTGGCGCTGGACGAGGCGCTGATGCGCCGGTACGGGCGGGGCCAACCGGACTGCCCACCGACGCTGCGGCTCTACAGCTACCGCAGTCACTGCGCCCTGGTCGGCCGCTACCAGGACCTGGCGGCCGAAGTCGACCTGGACGCGTGCCGGCGCACCGGCACCGAAGTCAGCCGCCGGCTTACCGGGGGCGGCGCCATCGTCATGGGGCGCGGCCAGCTGGGGGTCGGCTACCTGGACCGGGCACCGGCCGACCGGCGTCCCCGCCAGATCATCGAGGAGCTTTCCGCCGCCCTGGCGGCCGGGCTCGCCCTGCTGGGTGTCACCGTGGCTTTTCATGGCAAGAACGACCTGGAGACCGGTGGCCGCAAGATCGCCGGCCTCGGCCTCTATGTCGACCCGGCCGGCGCCATGCTCTTCCACGCCAGCGTCCTGGCCGATCTCGACGTCGAGTTCATGCTCCGGGTGCTGCGGGTACCGGCCGCCAAGCTGGCGGGAAAGGCGATTGCCGCGGTCACGGACCGGGTTACGACGGTTTCGGCCGAGACGGGCCGCCCGCACGACGCGACCACGCTCCGGCCCGCCATAGCCGCCGGCTTCGCAGGCACCTTCGGGGCCCAGCTTGAGCCCGGCTCGCCCGACCAGGAGGAGCAGGCGCAGGCCGCCGCCCTGGCGGCCGGCCGGTACCGGTCGCAGTCCTGGCTGGACGAGCGGAGCATGGTTGGTGACGGCAGTGGGTCGGCGCTGCTCAAGGCGCCGGCCGGGCTGGCCAGGATCTATCTCAGCACCCATGGCGACCTCGTCAAGAGCGCGTTGGTGGCCGGGGACTTCAACGAGCTGGCGCCCGAAGTCGTGGCGCTGGAGTCGGGGCTGCGCTGGCGGCGCCTGGACGAGAACGCCGTTGCCGCCGTCGTTTCCAGCTCGGGGGCGCCCGGCGCCCTCGGCGTCCCGGCTGAGCGGGTCGTGGCCGCCGTGCTCGAAGCCGGCCGACAGGCGGGCCGGCGTGCTTAGTCAAGTCCCGCCGCCGACCGCGGCCGGCCCCGTCACCGGGACGAGCCCGGAGTACGTGCGGATCTCGATGGCGAGCGCGATCACACTGCGGGTGCGCTCCGGCCGCTTCAGCCGCGACTTCGCGCCCGGGGGTATCAACCTGCTGCTCAGCTACGACGAAGGTTGCCTGTCCGACTGCGGCTACTGCGGCTTGGCCCGGGCCCGCGTGGCCAGCCCCGAAGTCAGGTCGTTTATCAGAGTCGAGTGGCCGCTGGTGCGCACCGACGAACTGGTGGAACGGATCGTCCGGTTCGAGCCCGCTTTGACCCGGATCTGCATCTCCATGGTCACCCACGGCCACGCCTATCGCGATACCTGCGACATAGCCCGACGGATCTCGGCCCGAGCCCGGGTACCGATCTCGGTCCTGGTAGCGCCGCCGGCGCTCAACCGGGAACGGCTGGAGAACCTAAGGTCGATCGGTGTCGACATGATCGGCATCGGGCTCGATGCCGTGACCGAGGAACTGTTCGCGGATATCCGCACGAACGTCCCGGCCGGCGGCCTGAAGTGGCAGAGGTACTGGGATGCTGTCACTGGCGCTCGGGAAGTCTTCGGGCCCTGGAAGGTCAACGTGCACATTGTGGTCGGGCTGGGCGAGACCGACGAAGACCTGCTGGCGCTGTTCGTGGCGCTGCGGGACCGGCAGATATCTTCGTACCTTTTCTGTTTCAACCCCGAGCCGGGTACGCGCATGGCGGCGCGGCCGAAGCCGTCGCTGCGGCGCTGGCGCCGGGTGCAGCTGGCCAGGCAATTGATCGAAACCGAGGGGTACGGCCTAAAGCGGTTCGGCTTCGACCGCGACCGCGGGTTGGCCCGCGTCCGGGCCGGCCGTCCGGCCATCGAGACAGTCGTGGCGGACGCCAAGGCGTTCATGACCAACGGCTGCCCGGGCGGGAAGGGCGAGCCCGGGTGTACTCGGCCATTCGGTTCGTACCGGCCGGGCGAGCCGTTCCGTGACTACCCTTTCGCCCCGCAGGCGAGCGATCTCGAGGAGATCCGCCAGTCCCTGCGGCTGGAAGGTCTGCTCGAGTGAAGACCGAGGGAGGTGGACTTAGGTGAGGATCGTTGTGCCCATTAAAGCGGTTCCCGATCTTGTCGAGGAGATCGACCTCGCCGCGGACGAGACCGGCATCGACCGCGAGTACCTGACGTTCGTGATCAGCGAGTGGGACGCTCAGGCTCTGGAGGAGGCTCTGCTGCTGAAGGATGCTGGTGGGGCGGAGGTCGTGGCCGTCGGCCTGGCTGACGACCCCGACATCGACCAGCTCCTCTACACGGCTCTGGCCAAGGGCGCGGACGCGGCGGTGAAGCTGACCGGCGCCGGTGCCGCGGGACCGTCCGGGCCCAGCGGTACCCGCACCGCCGACCGGGCCGCGCTGCTGGCCGCGTACCTCGACGCCCAGCCCGCCGACCTGGTGATCACGGGTGTGCAGGCCGCCGACGACCTGGACGGGCAACTGCCGTCGCGCCTCGCCGCCCTGCTCGACCTGCCGCACGTGTCCGTGGTCATAGGCGTCGAGGTGGGCGGCGGCTCGGCCACGGTCCGCCAGGAGTTCGCCGGCGGCCGTTCGCACGAGCTCCAGGTGCAAATGCCGGCCGTGATCGGAGTCCAGTCGGCGCGACAGGCGCCGCGCTACGCACCGATCACCCGGATCAGGCAGGCCATGAATGCCGGGGGGCTGTCCGAGCTGGCGGTGCCGGCCCGGGCGGCCGGGGACGGCCTGGTAGTGCGCCGGGTGCACCGGCCGGAGGCGTCCGGGAAGGCCGAGATGATGACCGGCAGCGCGGGCGAGGTGGCGGGCCAGATCGTGGGCCTGCTGCGCGCTCGGGGCTTGGTGAAAGGGTGACGGCGCCTGAGCGGGAACGTGCCATGAGCGTCAATGTGATGGTGCTGGCCGAACATACCGACGGACAGGTCTCCGACGGGACGTACGAGCTGATCGGCCAGGCCCGGGCGCTGGCCGCGGCGTTGGGGGGCGTGACCGAGGTGGCCCTGCTGGGCCGGGCCGACCTGGCCGGCCAGCTCGGCCCGGCCGACGTAGTGGTGTGCGTCGAACACCCGGCTCTGGAGGAGTACGTGCCCGAGGCGTACGAGCGGGCGCTGCTCGAGGTGCTGGCGCAGCGGTCGCCGCGGCTGCTCCTGCTGTCGAACGCCACCATCGGCCTGGACCTCGGCGCCGCCCTCTCGGTGCACTGGGACGCGCCCCTGGCCGCTTACGTCAGCGCCCTCGAGATCGATGGTGGCGCCGTTGTAGCCACGGCGCAGATCCTCGGCGGGAAGGTGCTGGCCGAGGTCGAGTTACCCGGCCGGCGCGGGATCGCCACCCTGCTGGGGGGTGCGTTCGGCGCCGACCTCGGGGCCGCCGGGGCCGGCCCCGAGGTCGTCCACGTGGCGCCGCCGGCCGGCCTCGGGGCACTGCGGATGTCGCTGCGCAGCGTGGTCGGCCCGGATGGCGGGGACATCGACATCAGCGCCGCCGACCTGCTCGTCTCGGTGGGCCGGGGGATCGAGTCCCAGGAAAACCTGGAGACCGTGCAAGAGCTCGCCGATGCCCTGGGCGCCCCCCTGTCGGCGTCCCGGCCGGTGGTGGACGCGGGATGGCTGCCGAAATCGCGCCAGGTGGGCCAGTCGGGCCTGAAGGTCAAGCCCAGGGTGTACCTGGCTTTCGGCATCTCGGGGGCTCCCGAGCACCTGGAGGGCATGCGGCGCTCCGAGATGATCATCGCCTGCAACACCGACCCGGGCGCCCCGATTTTCGGCGTTGCCCACTACGGCACGACCCTCGACCTGTTCGACCTCGTCCCCGAGCTCGTGGACAAGGTCCGGGGCTAGCCTTGGCAGGCCTGCCCGGTCCGGCCGTGGCCGAAGTGACCAGGCCTATCTTCGAGGGCATGGAGCCCGCCGGGAAGGCGGTCTTCTACGCCGTCGCGGCGGTGTCGACGGTGATCTTCGGCTGGGGAGCCTGGCGCCGGGCCCGCAAGTACCGGATGGGACGGGCGGCGGGGCGAGGGCCGGCGGTCCGGGCCGCTCTCAGCCGCCGGCTGCGCGCCATCGGCACGGGCACGTCGGTGTCCCGGGGCAACCGCGCCACCGGCCTGGCCCACTTCTTCATCCTGTGGGGTTTCCTGGTGGCTTTCCTGGCGACAGTCATCCTCACGTTCGACACCGACGTGGTGCGGTGGATTTCCCGGCTGATCACCGGGCACGAGGACAGTTTCTTCCACGGCACGTTCTTCATCGTCTTCACCTTCGTGGTGGACACGATGGGGTTCGCGTTCCTCGTCGCCCTGGTCGGCATGGCGGTGCGCCGGGGCGTGCGGCGACCGTTGCGCCTGCGCTACGACCGGGCCGGCGCGCCGGCCGGCGGCTACTCGCGCCGGCGCCTGGTGCAGGGCGACTGGCTCTTCCTCGGCCTGCTCCTGGCCATCCTGGTCACCGCTTACCTGCTGACGGGCCTGCGGATCCTGGGCCAGGGCATGCCGTGGTTCAGCGTGTTCAGCCCGTTCGGCCGGACCGTCGCCGAGGCCCTTTCCGGCTTGGGCATGACACCGGCCCAAGCGGTCACGGCCCATGGCGTGGTGTGGTGGGCCCACGCCTCCCTGGCCCTGGCTTTTGTCGCCTACGTCCCGTACTCCAAGGCCATGCACATGCTGGTCGACGTGGTGAACCTGCTCGCCACCGACCGTTCGGCCATTCTCGGCCTGCCCGGGCCGCCACCCGGGGCCGGCCACCCCGGGTACCGGGAGATCCCGGACTTCACCTGGAAGGAACTGCTCGATCTCGACGCCTGCACGAAGTGCGGGCGCTGCCACGAGGTCTGCCCGGCCCGGACCGGCGGGGCGCCTCTCTCGCCCCGCGACCTGGTCCTCGACCTGCGCCAGTGGGTCGATAAGTCTGCCGGCGGCAGGACGCTGCTCGACCGCGAGCGCAGGCCGGAGCGCACCGGCCCGCTGGCGGCAGGCGGGGGCGTCAGGATCGCCGGCGACGTGATCGACGCCGACGCCCTGTGGTCGTGCACGACCTGCATGCATTGCGCGGAAGTCTGCCCCGTGGGCATCGAGCACGTGCCCACCATCGTCCAGTTGCGCCGCAGCCTGGTGGACGAAGGAACTATGGGCCCGACCCTGCAGCAGGCCCTTCAGAACCTGGCCGCCCAGGGCAACTCGTTCGGGCGCTCGGCCCGCACCAGGGCCCGCTGGGTTCGGGACCTGGGCTTCCCGGTCCCCGATGCGCGCCAACAGGCGGTGAAGTACCTGTGGTTCGTCGGCGACTACGCCAGCTTCGACGAGCGGTTGCAGGACAACTCCCGGGCCCTGGCCGGGATCCTGCGCGCCGCCGGCGTCGATTTCGGCCTGTTGTACGAGGCGGAGCGCAACGCCGGCAACGACGTGCGCCGCGTCGGGGAGGAGGGCCTGTTCGAGATGCTGGCCGAGCAAAACATCAAGGCGCTGCGCCAGGCCCGGTACGAGGAGATCTTCACCACCGACCCGCATACGCTCAACGCGCTGCGCAACGAGTACCCGGCGTTGGGGGCGAGCTACCAGGTCCGTCACTACACCGAACTGCTGGCGCAGTTGCTCGAAAGCGGCGCCATCGTCGTCAGGCCCCTGGGTTACCGGGTCACTTACCACGACCCCTGCTACCTGGCCCGGTACAACAACGTGGTCGATGCGCCCCGGCGCATCTTGAAGGCGCTGGGTTGCGAACTGGTCGAGATGCCGCGCCACGGCGTTGACAGCTTCTGCTGCGGGGCCGGTGGCGGCCGGATCTGGATGGACGACAGCCTCCTCCGCGAACGCCCGAGCCAGAACCGGATCGCCGAGGCGCTCCGCTTGGACGTGACCCAGTTCGTCGTCGCCTGCCCGAAGGACGTGACGATGTTCTCCGATGCGGTCAAGACCGCCCGAACGGACGGCCGGGTGGACGACCGGCTGGCTGTCCGGGACATCACCATGCTCGTCCAGGAGGCGATGCTCGGCCCAGGTAGGGCGCCGGCGGCCGGGATGTCAGCGGACGACCTGTCAGTACAGGAGCGTAACAATGTCGGAGCAGGACCGGAGATGAAGCCATGACCACTGTCAACAATTGCAACCTTCCCGAGGACTTGTACTACGTCGTGGCCAAGCATGTCTGGGCCCGGCGGGAAGGCGAACTGGTAACGGTCGGGATGACCGACGTCGCCCAGAGCCTGGCGAAGAAGATCATCGCGGTGACGCCGAAGGCGCCCGGGAAGG
Source organism: Acidimicrobiaceae bacterium (assembly GCA_003158835.1). Classification (GTDB taxonomy): domain Bacteria; phylum Actinomycetota; class Acidimicrobiia; order Acidimicrobiales; family Palsa-688; genus Fen-671. Next base: position 2,656 of record PMLI01000347.1, on the reverse strand, counting down.
CGGTGCAGAAGGGCCGGAACATCGCCACTGTGGAAAGCGGCAAGTGGGTCGGGCCCGTTCCGGCCCCGGTGAGCGGCGAGATCGTGGCGGTCAATGATGCTCTCACTGCCACGCCGGGCTTGATCAACTCCGACCCCTATGGCGCGGGCTGGGTGGCCAGGCTCCGCCCGTCCGACTGGGACGCCGATGCCGTCGACCTCGCCACGGGGCCGGAAGGGATCGAGGCCTACCGAGAGTTCCTCGACGCCCAGGGGATCACGTGCGGATGATGCGAGAAAGGGGCGGGGGTTGGCGTTGGGTTAGCTAGTCACCGGTCAGCCAGCTAACCTATCGCGATAAGGGAACCCATAGGGACCCGATCTCGGTCATCTGCCCTGAACCGCAGCACCGCCGGGTGGCGAGCGAGTTGCGCTGGCCCGTCGCCGCCGAGTTAGGAGGGAAATGCCATGGTTGACAACGAAACCGGAGCCACCGCCGGCGAGGACGAGCCGAAGCGAATGGCCATAATCTGCTGGAGCAACGACCTGGACCGGGTCTGGCCGGTGATGATCCTCGCCACCACCGGTGCTGCCTCCGGCCTCGAGGTCGACGTCTTTTTCACGTTCTGGGGGCTGCGAGTGCTGCAGAAGAACAACCAGCGCGTCACCGGCAAGAACTGGATGCAGAAGGCCGAGTCGTTGGTCGACCGGGGTGGGACCGATCACCTCAAGCTCAGCAAGGTCCATTTCGCCGGGGCGGGCACCTCCATGATCAAGATGCTGGCCAAGCAGCACAAGGTCGCCAGTGTGACGGAGCTGATGGAGATGGCCATCGACGTCGGGGTGCGCCTGCACCCGTGCCAGATGACGATGGACCTGTACGGGCTGTCAACGTCGGACTTCATCGACGGGCTGCAGCCCACTCTGGGCGCGGCTAGCTTTATCGATATGGCCGCCAAGGCCGACATCCAGCTGTTTATTTGACATCACGTCGGAGCCGGCCGCCGCAACAACGTTGGAAATGGAAGGCCCGGCACTATTTGTCGCTTTTATCTGACCCGCACCTGCGGAGCCCGTGGTACGGGGCAGTTCCATAAGAGAAAGGTTCAGCCATGCCCAAACCAGCACCACCCACGGACCAGCCGGTGCAGCTCGCACTGACCGACGCCGCGGCGCGCCAATTAGCGAATGCGACCAAAAGCCGGGCACAACTCGACACGATCACCCGGCGATGGCTGGTCCAAATGTTGCAGTGGGTCCCGGTCGAGGCAGGTATCTACCGGCTCAACCGGGTCAAGGACCCGGAGTCCGTGGCAGTTTCCACGCCGCCTCGGGACGAGTCCGAGGTGGCGCAGACCTACGTGGGATATTACGAGGCGCCCCGCGAGTACTTTCTCAGCACCATAACCACCATCGTCGATATTCACACCCGGGTCTCCGACCTCTACAGCAGCCCGTTCGACCAGATCGCCGAGCAGATCAGGCTGACCGTCGAGACGGTGAAAGAGCGCCAGGAGAGCGAGCTGATCAACAACGCCGACTACGGGCTGCTCGCCAGCGTCGAAGCCGGTCAGCGCATCTCCACTCTCTCCGGCCCGCCCACCCCGGACGATCTGGACCAGCTGATCACCAAGGTCTGGAAAGACCCGGCGTTCTTCCTGGCCCACCCCCTTGCCATCGCCGCCTTTGCCCGGGAGTGCACGCGGCGCGGCGTGCCGCCTGTGACGGTGAGCCTCTACGGCTCGCAGTTCATCACGTGGCGCGGCCTTCCCCTGGTCCCGTCCAACAAAGTGCCGGTCGAGGGGGGCAAGACGAAGATGCTCCTGCTGCGCGTCGGTGAGCAGTGCCAAGGCGTGATCGGCCTGTACCAGCCGGGCCTGACCGGAGAGCAGTCGCCCGGGTTGTCGGTGCGGTTCATGGGTATCAGCCGAAACGCCATAGCGTCCTATCTGGTGTCGCTGTACAGCTCGCTCGCGGTGCTCACCTCGGATGCCCTCGCAGTCCTCGACGACGTCGAAATAGGCAAGTTCCATGAGTACGGCCACACCTACCGGTGACGGCGTGAGCGCGGCCGGCCCGGGGGTGCCCGACGAGGCGCTTCTGACCCGGCTGGCGAACGAGTTTTTCGGCCCCATGCCGGGCCATGACCCGGGCCTGGCCGCGCCCGCCTTCCCAGCCGTCCCCGCCGTCCCCGCCAGTCTGCCCGTGACCCCGGGTACGGTGCCGCCTGCGGGCGGGCGGCGGGGGTACCTGCCGCCCGACGAGCTGTCCGACTACCATCGGGCCGCTTCGGTCCCGGGGCGGTTGGCGGCTCTGGCCGCCCAGAGCGACTACGCCGTGCCGGGCCTGCCGGCGGTTAGCGCGGCCGCGGTCCGCGCCGCCATGAGACCGGGCCCACCGGAGGAGGTGCTTCAAGGGCCGGCCCACGGCCAGCCGGGCGCACCTTCGTTCTACTTCGTCGACGACGAGTTTTCGGTACCCGGCCGCCACGCGGTCGCCCCGGAGGCCCACCCCGCCTTCCACGTCGAGACGGTGAGGCGGGACTTCCCGGTCCTGCAAGAGCGGGTCAACGGGCGCCAGCTCGTATGGCTGGACAATGCGGCTACGACGCAGAAGCCCCAGGCCGTAATCGATCGGTTGGCCTACTTCTACGCCCACGAGAACTCCAACATCCACCG
>PMLI01000116.1:3041-14514 GCA_003158835.1 Acidimicrobiaceae bacterium | reverse complement strand
ACCAGCCAGTAGCCGCCGCCGTCGGGGGTCGCCGCCATGCCGACGAATGGCTGCCCCAGGTGCAGGCCCGCCGCCGAACCATGGAACTGGGCGTCGCCGAAGGAGAAGACGCCACCGTCCGCCGNNGCCGCCACTTCCCAGTAGCCGCCGCCGCCGGGGGCGGCGGCCATGCCGGTCACCGGCTCGGCCAGTTCGAGACCGGCGGCCGAGCCACGGAAGCCACCGCCCGCAAAGGCGAAGATGTCACCCTCGGTCGTGGCCTCCCAATATCCGGGACCGGCAAATGCGCTCACCTGCACCTCTTCGGTCCGGCCGGGCAGGTTCACCGTGACGGTGCCGTTCGCGGGCCCGCTACGGGCCGGGACGAAATTCACCACCAGATGGCAGCTGGTCCCGGCCGACGCGGTGCACCGCGGTGTCACGGACCACCGGCCCTTGTCCCCGGACACGGTCGCGCTGGCCCGGAACGAGCCGTTGCCGTCGCGGACGGTAAGAGTGGCGCTGTTGGGTTGACGGGGGGTCGTGCCTATGACCAGGGCGGCAGGCGTAACNNAGTTGAGGGACCACGGTGGGCGGCATGGCGTAGTCCAGCGCGCTCGGAGGTCCCGAGGTCAATAGCTCGGTCATCGAGGTGACGCCGTCGACCACGGTGGCAGCGGCGCCCATGGCGGGGTGAGGCCCGTAGTTGCTCAGCACGTTGCGCCGGTGGTCCCAGCAGCCGCTGGCAGTGGCGCTGGTGCAGTCCATGTTGGGCGAGCGCGGCCCGTCGTCGTAAATCCAGTCGTAATCCGCCAGGAGCGCAGAACCCTCTCCTCCGGCCCAGTTGGATCCCCATGCCGCACCCGCGGGCCCGTCAGGGTCATTGTTGGAAAGAGCAGCCACCTTGGCCAAGACATCGAGTTTCGATGTCAGACCGGTGAAGCCGGTCAAGCCCCTGTCCACCCTCTCCAGGTCGGTGACCACCAACAGTTGCTCGGCCACGGTGAGGCTGCCGTAGTAAGACGGTAGCTTGAGCGGTCCTACTCCCTCCGCGGCGCGGGCCTCGTCTATAGCGTGAACAACGGCTTGCTGGCAGGGCTGGGGCCCCCCACCGTTGCAGGCCTGTTCCATGGCCGGAGTGCGGGGGATATTGGCGGCCGGGTCCGCCAGTGCCGATCTGTCGACCTGGGCTTGAGCTTGGGGCGCCAGCAGGGGCACGGCGGCGATGGCCGCGAGCAGGACGAACGCTGCCCCTACGGTGCGGCCCCGCGGCCAGCTTGCGCCGGCTCGCCGTGCTGCTTGAGCGCCCATTGGTTTGCCCGTTCCTCCGGCCTGTTCCGATCCAATCTCCCTAGGAGTCGGGCCCCGGAGCGGGGACCTTTAGCCTGACGGGAGAGCGGGAACGAGAACCGGAGAAGGGCGAAACCAACTAGGGGCGCGCGAAAGCTTTAATAGAGATGGAGGAGGGTTATGACGCGCGCCACAGCAGGCCACGAGCTCCCGGAGGGAGCACCGGGCGGGGAGGAGCGAGGGCCTTATCGTGCTGCCATGGCCGCCACCGCGCTCCTGGCTCTGGTCGCCACCGGAGGGTTGGCGTCGGCCAAGACAACCGCGCCGACCAGACATTTGCTGGCCCTGGGCTCCCAGGCGTCGGCGGTCCCGCCCGCCACGACCACCACAGCCCTGACAACCACGACCACCAAGGTCAATGTCAAGCCCAAGGTCAAGCCCAGGCCCAGGCCAACCACCACCACAACCGCCCCTCCTATCCCCAGCGTCGCTTCGGTGACGCCAAAACCAGGCGCCATCGGTGTGACTACGGGCTCGCGCATAAGGATCCTGCTTTCCCGGCCCGCCCGGCCCGGGGCGCCGTTGCCCCTCCTGGTGCCGCCCGTGACGGGGGAATGGTCGGTCAACGGGGCGGCTCTCACCTTCACGCCGTCGTCGGGCTATGTGCCTTGGTCGACGGTGCACGTGGACATCCCGGCGGCGCTGGCCCGCCGCCGGCATTGGAGTTTCAACGTCGGGCCGCCGCCCATCCTGCGTGTCCAGCAATTGCTGGCCGAGCTCCATTACCTGCCTCTCCGGTTCGTCCCGACGACCGGGGTGGCGGGACTGGCCAGCGCGCCGGCCGCTGCTGCCCTGGTGCCTTCCGTCTCCCAGATCGGGACTTTCAGCTGGCGCTACCCCAACGTGCCAAGCTCACTTTCCTCGCTGTGGTCCACAGGCCAGGACAACATCGTCACCATCGGGGCGATCATGCACTTCGAGGACCGCGTCAACCTGGCCACGGACGGGATGATCGAACCCCAGGTGTGGAAGGCGCTCACAACCGCCGTCGCCAAGCGAGCCGTTGACCCCGTCCCCTACGACTACTTGATGGTCAGTGAGGCGCTGCCCGAAGAACTGGTCGTCTGGCAGAACGGCCGGGACGTGTACAAGAGCTTCGCCAACACCGGCGTTCCGGGGGCGACGACGGCCACGGGCACGTGGCCCGTGTACTCACGCTTTTCCTCCACCACCATGCAGGGGACCGACCCGGACGGCTACCACTACGACGTGACCGGGGTCCCCTGGGTGGCATATTTCAACGGGGGGGACGCCGTCCACGGGTACTGGCGCTACAGCTACGGGTACCCCCAGAGCAACGGCTGCGTGGAACTGCCCGTCGAAAACGCCCAAGTGGTTTGGGGCATGGACCCCGTAGGTACGCTCGTCACCGTCACCAGCTAGGGCCGGCGGCTGTTCCCACGTCCGTCGTGGTGGGCCGCGGTTGATTTTGGGAATGTCGCCGCACCTACTCACCGGGCCATAGTCGTGGCCTGAGTGGCTGCCGCCCGCCAGGGCGAACGCCCGAGGAGAAGGAGAGGCATCACCATGACCACAAGGACCTGGGCGGCGATCCTGGGACCGCTGCTGCTGGCCGGGACGGGGTTGGCGGTATTCGGCTCGTCAATCGCGGGGCCGGCATCGGACGCGTCAGCCGCACCGGCGGCGACGCTGACATCGGCAACCGGGTGCCCCACCACCGCTTCCACCGTTACGGTGCAGGGCTACGGGACCGCCGCCGGACAGCCCAACGAGCTCACCATTTCGCTCGGCGTGCAGACGCAGGCGTCCACGGCGTCAGCCGCTCTTGACAACAACTCGGCCAAGGCCAACGCTTTGATCTCCCAACTCGAGACGGACGGGGTCAGCAAGCAGGATCTCCAAACCTCGGGCCTCTCCGTCCAACCCGTCTATACAGGGCCCAAGCAGCTCATAACCGCTTACCAGGTGATGGACACGGTCACGGTCACCTTGTACGACCTGGCTGACGCGGGCAAGATCATCGACGACGCCGCTCACGCCGCGGGTAACGCCATACTCGTGAACAACATTGCCTTCTCGGTCAAGGACGACACCGCCCTGCTCGGCCAGGCCCGGGCGGCCGCGGTACGCCAGGCCGTGGGCCAAGCCCAGATAATGGCGGCGGCAGCCGGCATGTCTCTCGGGCACCTGTGCTCGCTGGTGGACAATTCGTCCCCGCCCCAGCCGGTGACCCTGGACTCCGGCGCGCCGACAAAGGCCGCCGCCCCCACACCCATCCAACCGGGACAGGAGCTAGTGACAGCCAATGTCACGGCCGTCTACGAGCTCGTGGCCGGCTAGCGGCACCCGCGAAAGCCACCCGCATGGCGCGCCCGGGCACCGGGCCGGGCGGTGGCTGGTGACGTTCGGGGCCCCGGTGCTCCTGCCGGCCGTGCTGGCGTGGGGCGGGGCCGGCGCGGCTGGCGGCGCGGCTGGGCCACCGTCCTTCTCCAAGTCCGGCCCGGGCTCGATCTCGCAAGTCTGGGCGCCGCTGGCCTACGGCGACGCCCGGATCCGTGCGCCAGAACCGTGGCCCGTCGTCTATCCCGGCTCGGACATGTGCGGTCCCGACGGGACTGGAGGTGTGGTCCTCCTGGGCGCGTTCGGCACCTCCAGCTGGTGCGGCCCCAACCCGACGGCGGCATCCGCGCCAAGGTCACCCTCGAACGTGGTGCGGTTCGGGCCTATTGCCTCTCACGGCGGACCGTACGTGCCACAGGGCCCTTCGACGACCATCGACGGCATCCGTGTGTACGAGAGCGTGCGGCACGGGGCGGTCTCCGGGACCGTCTACTCCGCCCCTGCGCTCGGCGTCGAGCTCATGGCGTCCGGGCCCCTGGCCCCGCGCATCATCGGCTCGCTGGCACCATCGGTCCGCGATGAGATCCTCCAACCGCGGACGACGGCGTCGCCGGCCGGGTCGTGGCGCTCGATGAGCTTCGCCGGCCTGCGTTTCGCGGTGCCGCCGAGCTGGCCGGTGGCGCGAACCGCGTACGCCTTCGGTTGCGCGCCTACTGACGTCGCCTTTTCGGGACCGTCGGTCACGCTCGCCACCGACACGAACACGGCGCGGTTGCCCTGCCCGTACTTCCTGCCGGCCCGTCCCGGGACCAACGGCCTTCAGATCGACCAGGGAAGCGGTGCGGCGCCCAACACCGTGCCCCAGGGCGCGCCGGCCATCGCCGTGAACGGCCTCAAGATGTACGTCGACGAGGCCTGCCCCTTCAGCTCGCTCGTCGTCTACGTCGACCTCCCCGGCGTGGCCATGCCGGTCCGAATAACAATAGGCCTCGGCACCGCCCGCACGGCCGGGGCCGTCCTGGGTTCCATTGCCAAGCTTTCGTAACCCCTTGGCAGCGGCTACGGCCCGCTCGACAACGACAATGTCCACATGGAGGAATAGGCGCCGGCCTTGGCGTTGGCGGGCAGCGCCACCTTGGCGGTCAGGGTCAGGTTGGTCGGGCCCTCGCCTGTGTTCACGGCCGAGTCGAACAGGTCCGCTGCCGTCGGCGGAATGGCGCCGGCCGGGACGTCAGCCCTGGCCGACGTCAGCGGGCGGCCAGTTCGAACGCGCCCTTGACGGCGCTGAGGAGCGCCAACGTGGCCGGGGTGCCCGAGATCGGCGCCGACGGGTCTTCGGTGAGCATGCTCACCACGTAGGTGTGACCGCTCTTGGTCGTAGCCAGGTAGTTGAGGGTGAGCACGCCCGGCTCCGAGCCCCCTTTGAACCAGACTGGTCGCCATTGGCTGCCCAGGCTCATATCTCCCTGGTTCAGCTCGAGGATGCTCGCGACCGGGGCCAGCGCCGGTTGGCGGGCGAGAGCAGCGAGAGCGGCGTAGACGTGGCACATGTCGGTCGGCGAGGCGAACCATTCGAGGGAACCGATGTCGCGTGGAGCCGTCCAGGCCGAGGCGTCGGCAATGCTGAGCGGGTCGTGGTCGATGGTGCCGGCGAGCAGAGCCAGGCGCCCGGCCGGGCCCAGGGCGAGGTACCGCTCAGCCAGCTGGGGCCAGTCGTCCAGCTTCAGGACGAACAGCTCCCGGGTGGTGAGGAAGGGCACGTCGAGGGCGGGGTCGGCCATGCCCGAAGTCCGCGCCGCTTCCTCGATGGCGGCCCGCCCGACCAGGTCGGCCACCATGTCCTCGGCCGTGTTGTCACTGATGGAGATCATGTCCGACGCCACTTGCTGAACGCTGAGCCGCGTGCCGTCGGGGTCGTCCTGCAGGATCCCGGAGGGCAGGCTCTTCACCTGGCTGGTCACGGTGAGCTTCTGGGCCCAGCTGACCTTGCCCGAGGCGACCGCGTCCGCCAGGGCGGCGAGCACGTACAGCTTGAAGGCTGCGCCGAGCGGAGCCGGCGTGGTGGCATCGATGGCGTGGACCGGCACGCAGGTGCCACCGCTGACCGAGGCGACGAGCAGGCGCACTTGCGGTGCCACGGAGCGCACCAGACTGTCGACACCGGCCCAGGTGGACGGCACCGGCGGCGGAGCCGGCGCCGACGAGCCCGCCGGCAGTAAGTGGAGGCCGGCGATCAAACCGTGGGAGTCGACGGCGATGCTGACACTCAACTTGGTCTTGCCATTGACGGTGGCGACAAAGACGAGCACGTCGGGCGTACTGGTCGTGATCGAGTCGACCTGTACCGCCGTGACCCCGTCGAGGCTGGCGTTGAGCTCGGCCGGGGTGGCCACGGCGAGGACGGCGCGGTCGAAGTGAGCCTTGATAGCGGCCGTCGGGATGGGCCAGTGCGTCACCGCGACCACGAACCAGCCGGCCTGCCGGCCGGCCGGGGTGGCCGGGAGGCTCACCGCGGCGGCGGCCCGAGCAGCCGGGCTGCCTCCAGACGGCTGCAACATGGCGCCAGCGGCGGTGCTGCCGGTAATGGCCACTGCGCCAGCAATTGTCGCGGCCAGCGCGGCTCGCCAACCAGCCTGGCGCCGGCACCTTCCAGCCGCCCGCTTCGTCGGCCGAGGATGTGACCCGCGGACGGGCAAACGTGATCGGACAGACATGGCAGGTCCTCCCTCGCCCAACGTGCTCGCGACATCGGCCACATCTCGACGGTAGCCTCACCGGGAACGGTCCTTCGTGAGTTCGAGTTGTGGGGAGAAATGCAAAAGAGGTCCCTTCGGAGATGGCGCTCGGCGCGTTTGCCGGTGGCGCTCATGGCCCTGGCCACCATCGGGCTGTCCGCCGGCCCACCGGCGGTCGCATCCGCCACCGCGGGCACGGGCCAGTTGCACAGTGGCGTAGTCCATTGGCAGGGAGCCACCTGGCGGGCTGATGCTGTCCAGCATGGTGACGGCAATGCCATCAGTATCAGCGTCTACCGCTCGGCCGCGGGCGCCTGGCACCTCCAGGCCCAGCTGCGCCTGGCCACAAGCGCGGCCCGGCCCGAAGCCGGGGACCTCGGCACAACCGGGGGCTCGCTGGACGCGGCAGGGCTAACGGGAGCCGCCACCCCCGACTTCGTAATGGTGACGCAAGGGTCGACGCTGAGCCCATGGTTCTCTGTCATCTCCGACGCCGGGGCTCACTGGCACCTGGTCCCGGTGGAGTTCGGCTACCGGCCCGTCATAGGCGTCCCGGCCCAGGTCAAGGTGGAAGGCCGGCGGTTGAGAGTGGAGGTCCAGGGCCAGGACTACTCGCCCTCGACGACCGGGTGGTTCGGGTTCAGGGGAGGGGTTTTCTCCCCCGCCGACCCACCGGGCGCGACGCCTCCGTGCGCTACCAAGGACCTCGGCGGCCTGCCCGCGAGCAACGGCGAGGGCGAGGTCCCGCCGGCGCACTACGCCTGTCAGGACGGCTGGGCGCTGCTGACCGGCACCTTCGAGATGAGCCCCTATGTCGAGCTCATGAACTGGCAAGGGTCGTCCGGCTGGACGGTAATCGGCACCGGGGCACAGCTCGCCGACGCGCCCATGTGGTACGGGTTGCCGCTCCCCACCCTCGAAGGCCTGGCGGCTTCGGTCGGGGGCCCGGTCGCCCCCATCTCGGCCGCGGCCGAGATTGTTGCCCGGTACCCGCAGGCCGCCGTCGAAGGGTACGGCGTGGAGCTGCCGGTCGTCGCCGACAGCGGCGTGGTGTACCAGTACGGCCAGGACTGGCTGGCTGTGGCGGAGTCGGCGCCAATTGCCTCGCAAACGGGCCTGAATGTCGCGATTTACCGCTGGAGCGGAGGTTCCTGGGCCGAGCAGGGGACGACCGATGTCCGCAATTTCTACGGACAACTGGACTCCTCCGCGGGCTCGCCGGCGGTGTCGCGGGCGGCGCTCACCGGCAGCGCCGCCCCTGATTTCACCATTAGCGCCTCGGGCGCAGACACCCATTGGTTCGCCGTCGTCTCCGATATCGGCGGCCAATGGCAGGGCGTGCCGTTCGATTACGCCAGCAAGCCAGCGATGCCCATCGACGAAGCCACCATCTCCGGCAGCCTGGTCGAAGCCCAGCTCGACTATTGCGGTTGTGCCATCGGGCCCGAAAGCGAGCTGTGGTACCAGTACTCCCCCGCCCGGCGTGAGTTCCTGCCCACCAACCCCCCGGGCCCGCCGGCGCCGTGCACCGGTGCCGCCATGCACCAAGCCGTAGTGGTGGCCGACGTCAACTTCACCCGGGTCGCCTGCGCGGACGGGTGGGCGGCCGCGGCAGGCACCGAAGGAACTGTCAGGGTGTTGGTCCTGCTGGAACAGCAGGGCACCGGCTGGCAGCCCGTGAACTTGCTGCGCACACCCGTCATCACTGCTCACGCCCTGTCGGCCGTCGCCGCCGACTACCTGGTACCGCCCTCCCTTCGGGCCAAACTGGCGACAGGCCTGCACATTTCCTAGCCACGTTCCCGGGAGCGTCAGTCAAAAGGAACCTCAGCCGGTGCGGGTCATCTCCGCTTCGGTGGCCAGGAACCCTTGGCGGACCTGCGCCGGCTTAGGCGGGGCCTGGGGCCCGGTCATCGTGGTCGCTTCCTTATCGTCGGCGCGGAGCGCACAATATCGTCGGCGCGGAGCGCACAATGCCCTGATCGAGATGGGTCAAAAGAGCCCCTGAAATGCGGAGGGAGTGGGATTTGAACCCACGGAGGGCGTGAGCCCTCAACGGTTTTCGAGACCGTCCGATTCGGCCACTCTCGCATCCCTCCAGTGCGTCTGACCTGCTAGTTTGTTTCCTCCTCGTAGGCTGGTACTCGGGCTTGGGCAACTTCTTGGGCAACGCCGCAACGGAGGACGCCATGAGGGCCAACTTCGAGCAGCGAGGCGACGACCGCTGGAGGCGGCGGGTCTCCGCCGGGCGCGAGAACGGCCGCACGGAGCTTGTTACCCGAAGCTTCCAGGGCACTAAGCGCCAAGCGGGGACCGCCCTCGCCAAGTTGGTTACCGAGGTCGAGCAGGGACAAGTCGCTAAGCACCACCCCGGAACCCTAGCCGACCTCCTCGATCGATGGCTGGAGACGGTAGCTCCGGAACGCTCGCCCTACACGATGAAGGAATACCGGCGGATGGCCACGACGAGCATCAAGCCGGTGATCGGGACCGTGCCACTGGCCAAGCTCACCGGCACTCGGCTCGACACCTTCTACCGGTCGCTCACCGATCGGGGCCTGTCCTCTGGTCGGTCCGGCGCCACCACGTCTTGTTGCACGCCGCGCTCGGCCGAGCCGTCAAGTGGGGCATGGTCCCCTTGAACCCAGCCGACCGATCCACGCCGCCCGGGCTGAGCCATTCGACAGTCTCGGCGCCGGACGTCGCAGACGTCCAGCGGCTCATCAGGGCGACGGAGGCCAGCCAGCCCATCGTGGCCGCGGCGATCGCCTTGGCCGCCGTCACGGGCGCCCGGCGAGGCGAATGGTGCGCCCTGCGGTGGTCCGAGTGAACTGGCCCCGCCGGATCCTGACGATAGCCCGGAGCTTGACCGTGATCGGCGGCGTAGCGACCGAAGGGCAGACAAAGACCCACCCGCGCCGGGGTGTCGCACTGGACGACGCCATGCTTGCCCTTTTGGAGAAGCGCCGGGCTGACCAAGGGGCTTACGCCCGCCATGTAGGCGTCGACCCCGTGCCTGACCCGCTCATACTGTCGTCGTCGGCCGACGGTGGCCAGCCCTACCAGCCTGACACCCTTACCGACTACTACAAGCGGGCTGCCAAAAGGCTGGGCATAACGACCCACTTCCACGAGCTGCGCCACTTCGCCGCCACCACGGCGTTTCGCGGGTGGCACCGACGTGCGCACCGTCGCCGGGCGCCTGGGCCACGCCACCTCCGGCCCGAAAGACGAGAGGCCCGAGAAGCGGGCCGCTGACGCCTCCGGTGGTGCCTGCTGCGATGCTGACTATGGGCCGGCAAGTCCTCGCTCATGCTCGCCGCCGACTACGCCATCGTGGCCGAGCTCAACCGCCTGGCCCGCTCCGAGCGGGTGGCCGCCGGCCTGATGGCCGAGCGGGGCTTGACCCTGTCCGGCAGATCGGTGTCCGGGGTGGGCGACGTAGTCGTGGCTCACCATAACGACCGGCACCTCCGCCTGGCTGACGGCGAGTGGGTGCACAACCGGGACCGCTTTGTCGTCACCGCCACCCATCAAGATGGGGCCATGACGGTGACGGCCCCGGACGGTGGCCACCGTCTCGCTTGGCGGGGGTGGCGTCCCAGACTGCAGGCCCGGCCCAGGGCGGCGTGGGCGCGCAGCCCGAAGCCGGGGTCGACTTGTGAGCGGAGCGGTGCGGCCGCACCGGTCCGCTCGGCCCGTACGAGATCGGCCTCGCTCTCGAGCTGGGCGAAGTCCTCTACCGCCAAGTCTGGGCACCGTACTGGGCTCTCGGCCGACAACCGAGCTGGTAGATGGTTACGGCCGGCTTAGCGTCGTCCCGTCTGCATGGCGGGACTGGGGATGGTGCCACACGGTCATAACCTCGCAGAGGTTGGCCACCCGGATTGCGGCTGATGGCGGCCGGCTCGTCTCCAACTGGTGGGCCAGCATCGCCGGGGTCGAGCGTGTCCACGGACCGGCCACCCTCGTCCACCATCCGGCGTAAGGCCGTGTGGGCGGGTTCAAGTCCCGCCCGCCCGACGTACCTAGTAGTAAGTGCAGGTCAGGAGGGGCACGGGCCTCGGAGCGGAAGGCCCCGGGGACCCTTAGGTTAGGCTCACCTTTTCAAACTAGCCGGAGGTTATTGGATGAAGCGTTTGGTCGCCCTCAGTGCGGCGTGCACTGGGCTTGTCCTGGTGGGCCTGCCGGCGGTGGCGACCGCTCGGCCAATGCCGGCCGTGGCGGCGGGCGCGCCCGTCGCCGGGCCGCCGCCAGTGAGCGCGCTCACGGGCGCTGGGCCCGCATCTTCCCAAGCTGCGGCGCAGGTCGCCAGCGCTGTCACCTACGCACCGAATACCGTCGTGGTCCCGCGCAATGTGGTGAGCGCCAACCTGATCGGGATCGGTCCGGGCGGGACCTTCAAGTTCAAGCGCGCCGCCGGAGCGCTGGCACAGCTGAAGGTCGGCAGTGTGATGCTGCTGGAAGGCTCAGCCGCCGGGATAGTCACATCCCTTCGGACCGAGCAGGGCCAGCTGATCGTGACGACCCGCGACGCCCCGCTGGCGGCCATCGTGTCTTCTGGCTCGATCTCGTTCTCGGGCACGCCCGACGTCAGCCAAGCGTTCGTCGCGCCGATCGACCAGGCCGGCGCGACCACGGCGGCTGCGTCCGTGCGCTTGCCCAGACTGGTCTCGCCCGGCTTTCCCTACGTCGCCGGCCCGCTCGTCCATGCGGTCTCGGGGCCAACGCTCTCGTTGCAGGGCGGGACCGGCGGCCCGTTCGGCTACTCGGTCACAGCCGAACCCACAGGGCCCAGCTCGCTCCACCTGAGCGGGACGATCTGTTACGGCCATGGCGACATCTGCGCCAACGGCCCCGCCAGCGGGATCTCGCTCGAGGCCTCGTTCGACGGCACCATCGACGTCAGCAAGATCAGCGGCGAGGTCGATGTTTCGCACAGCGCGATCGACAAACTTCGGGCCGCGTTCGAGGGCATCAAGTCCAACTTCAAGGTGTCCTACACGTTCAGCCGCGGCGAGGGTGCCACGGGAGCGCTTAGCTTCCCTGCCTTCCACATCCCGTTGGGGATAGACATCCCGATCCCGGGGACCATCCCGCTGTTCGTA
>PMLI01000116.1:0-2947 GCA_003158835.1 Acidimicrobiaceae bacterium | reverse complement strand
GCCGGGCTGGGTATCTCACCGGGGGTCCTCGGGCTGGTCATCGCCACCCAGACCAAGGTCGGGATCGCGGTCGGCGTGACCGTGGCCAACGTGCTGGCGTACACCGACCTGGTCGGCTCGATCGGCCAGGAGCAGGCATCGGCGATCGGCGGCGGTTTTTGCTCCAGCTACATCGGCGTCCTCACGTGGGGCGCGGGGATAGAGGCGCAGTTGGGCGGCGGCGCGCTGGGGATAGCCGCCGCGAAAAAGTGGGAGCTCAAGAACTGGAACTTCTACTTCACCGAACCAGGGTGCAAGAAGATCTCGGCGTAGCGCAGCCTCGGTGCGCGGCATCTCGCACGCGATCACCTTGGTGGTCGACCCGTGGCAGTCACCTCGATGGTGGCGGGGTAAGGGCCACCGGCAGGGCCAGGAGTGCCTCGGCCTCGGGCCCTGCATGTTGATCTGTCGGGTTCCTGTCTGGTTTGATATAGCGACATGAAGGGGCTCGGAGCCATCGTCGTTATCGGCGCAGCACTCTTTGCGCTGGCTTCGCCGGCTGTCGCCCAGGATCCAAGGCTCGAACACCTCGCACTGAACAAGGCAGACATGCGACGTGCTTCTGGGGCGCTTCTCCGGCAATCTGATCTGTCAGGGGTGCCTCCGGGCTGGCGCCCGCTGGCGACGGTGCCAGACAGCGATCAGCTGGTCTGCCCCTGGCAGAATTACTCGCGCTACACGCTCACCGGCCACGGCGAGGCGGACTTCCAACCGACAAAGATCGGGAATGCCGGGTTCGTCGGGTCGAGAGTCGATGTCCTCGCGACAACACGGGATGCTGTCGGCAAATTCGAGGTCGATACCCACCCGGGTACCGCCGCGTGCGAGGCTGAAGCGCTCAGGAAGGCGCTCGGCGTGCAGCTGAAAACCGTCTCGGCCCGGCAGTTGCCAAGTCCGAATGTGGGCAAGCGTGCGGTCGCATACGAGTTCGTCTACGAGCAAGCCAAAAGAAGTCCGAAAAGGATCTACGTGACCATCATCGAGTTCCTACGCGGCCGAGGCGTCGCAGTGCTGAACACCATGAACTTCGACGCGCCCGGTGACGAGACCATGCGTGTGGCTTTGGCGCGACTGATCGATGGGCGGCTGAAGGGAGCCTGACTAACAGACCGGTCATGTGTGGCGCACTCGTGCTTGTGGAGGTTGCGGTGAGGTGTGCTCGTAACCGACGACCGACGATGCACCCAGCTTCTCGGGATGCCGGTCGCCGACTCGGGCCTCTCGATTAGAGTGCTCCGATGGTCAATGGACATGGACGTCTGCGCGGTGCGACTGTTCTCCTGTTTGCCCTTCTCGGGGTGATCCCAGTCGTGCTGTCGCTCGGGGGTGCCGAGGCCGGCGCGTCGGGCCGCCACGGTTCAGCGAGTACATCGACGTGGGTGATCGGCTACTACCCTTGGTACGAGGCATCTGAGGTGACGCCCGCCTCCTTCCCGTACTCCAAGGTCACGCACGTCGATATCGGCAACGTCCACGTCACCGCGGCGGGGTGCTGCACCCCGCCGCCTGGTGCGGCGGCGGCGTGGGCCTCCTACGCACCGGCGACCGTCAAGTTGGCGCATGCCGCGGGCAGGAAGGTGCTCCTCCAGCTCGGCGGCTCCGACAACACCCCGGAGGGATGGAAAGCCGGCACCGCGACCCCGGCTGCGACCACTACCCTCGCCCACTCGATCGTGGGCTACGCGCGAGCACTCGGCGTCGACGGTGTAACGATCGACTGGGAGCAGGACGTCGACGAGGGCGCCGTCGGCGCGCTCGCTCATGCGGTCCGCACATCATGGCCAAAGGCGGTCATCACCTTCGACACCGACCCTTACGACCACGACCTCAGCTGGGTCCCCTCGGTGGCACCATACGTCGACAGGGTGGACGCGATGACCTACGTCAGTGTCGGGAACTGGGGCGGCTGGCAGGGCCCCTGGCACCAGGGTGCCCTGTACGGGGACACCGCGCTGGACCCGTTCTCGGTCAATCGCAAGGTGCGCGCCCTGATCGCCGCCGGCCTCAGCCCGCACCAGGTAGGGATCGGCACCGGCCTGTTCGGGACGGGCTACGGCGACTCGAACGGCGACGGCCGCTGCCCCACGTCACCGACCGGTGGCTGGGCCGGCGAAACGGGGCCCATGATCTCGGACTTCGAGCTACAACTCGGCACAGTGGCCCGACTGTATGCGCCGTACATGAAACGCACCTTCGACCCCGTCACCCGCACGCCGTACCTGTCCGCTCCGCCCCCCGGCGCCGGCGGCGCACCGGGCGGGTCGCCGCCGAAGCTCTGCTACATCACCTACGAAGATCCACAGTCGGCAGCCGACAAGGGCCGGTACGTGCGAGCGAACGGTCTCGGCGCCGTCATCCTGTGGGCGGTACCACAAGACAGACGATCCAACGGGACATTCCCGGTCGTTTCCGCCCTCGACGCCGCGCTCCGCTGAGCCGCGGGGCGGTCCTCGACCACCCAAGCGCTCAACCGGACGCTCCCTGCGAGAAAGCTCCTGCTCGACCCGAGCAACCGCCGGGTCAGTGCGCCTGCGCCAGCGCTGGCAGCTCTCGTGAGCGATCTCGGTAAGAGCAACACCCGCCTTCGTCGTGGATTCGATCGCGACACTGAGGAAGTGGTCTTCCGCAGACGCCCCGAGGAACCGCTGCGACGCGACAGGCTTGAAATGCTTCCCAGAAAACGTGATCGTGACGGTCGCCTTCACGTTGTCCAACAGCTCAACGGCGAGGAGCCCACCGCCGCCCTTGCTCTTCACGACCTTCGCTCCGATCAGCTGCGTACCCAGATGCGTCCCGCTCGTGGTCGTAGCGTGGGTCGTCGTGGCCGTCGTCGAGGCAGCGGTAGTCGTCGTGGTCGATGTCTGAGGTTGCCCAGGTCGCAAGAGTCGCAAGAGCGGTGTCAGAACTT
>PMLI01000440.1 GCA_003158835.1 Acidimicrobiaceae bacterium | reverse complement strand
GAGGTCTCCCAGCCCGCAGGCATGGGCCACCTTGTCCATCCCTTCGTAGTAGGCGTACACGAACCTCTCGCCCCCGGCCAGCAGGTCGCCCACAAGCAACGCCAAGCTGGACGGCACCACCCAGCCCACCTCCCTCACCCCCTGCTGGTGAGCCTGGCTGAAGCCGCTACCGGAAAAGTCCGCCCTGCTGACGACGGGCACCGCCACGCCGTTGAAGGCGGGCCGGGGCTGCGCCAGCCGGGGCGGAAAAAAGGGGCGGGCGTCGCCCGACCGGGTGCTCCAACGCAGGACGTTGATCACCTCGGTACCACTCGGGCCGGCCACGGCGAACTTGTAGCCGAGGATCCCGTGCTCCGCCGGCGGCATCCCCATGGTGAGCGACGTCAGCGCCACCGTTGTGGTCGTGGGGGCAACCGAGGTGATCGGGCCGCCCTCCAACCCGGCCAGGACCGGGACCAACCGCCGGCGGTCCTGCAACTGGCACCAACCGAGGCCGTCGAGCACCAGCAAGACGACCTGGGAGGCGTCGCGCAGGAGGCCGGGGAGCCAGGGCGGGCGCCGGGCGGGCGGCTCCAGCAGGGCGGGGGCCAACGAATCGAGCGAGGCGCCGCCGTAGGACGGCATGAGCAGCGGTGCGGGCAGGACGGTCGGACTACCTTGTGCCGGCTTCGGGCCCATCGACATCCTACGGACGCTAATGGACGCCGGTGACCGGATGAGGCCCGCAGCCCGTCCGCTCCGCAGCCCGTTCCCATCGCCCCTGTAGCATGTGACCGTGAGGGTGTCCACGCGCGGAGATTATGCCTGTCGTGCTTTGCTATCTCTCGCCCTCCACGGCGGGGACCAGCCCACCTCGGTCCGGGACATTGCCGAGCGCACAGGGCTTCCCCAGCCCTATCTCGAGCAAATACTCCTAGCCCTCAAGGGCGCCGGCCTGGTGCGCTCCAAACGGGGTGTGGGAGGTGGGTACGTACTGGCCAGGCTGCCCGAGAAGCTGACGCTGGGCCAGGTGGTGGCGGCAGTGGACGGGCCCATTGTCGTGGGCGACTTCGGCGAGCCCCATGCCGGGGGCGCCTGCAACCACGAAGGCCAGTGCGCCCTGCTTTCCGTGTGGGCGGAGGTCGGCGAGCACATGCGGGCGCACCTCGACTCCTTCACGATCGCCGATATGGTCCGGATGGTGGCCGGCCCCGAGCTGGTCCCTGTGACCCGCCGTGTGGCCAATTGAGCGGCGACGGCTGTCCAGGCCGCTAGAGACGCACGGACGGGGGCTCGGGCAGACCGAGCGGGCCCAGGGTCTGTTGAAGGTCCTCCGGCAGGGCCGAGCTAAAGCTCATCGCCTCCCCCGTCGATGGGTGTACGAAACCGAGGTGGGCCGCGTGCAACCAGGGTCGGCGCAGCTCGGGCAATGCCTGCCTGGCCGCCGCGAACTGGGTGGCCTTCGAGTAGCGCTGGTCGGCCAGCACAGGGTGACCGATGGCCGAGAAGTGGGCGCGTACCTGATGGGTCCGGCCCGTCTCCAGCCGGCACGTAACCAGGGTCACGGACAGCGGCAGCACTGAGCGGGCCTCGGCCCGGTAATGGGTGCGGGCGTGGCGGCCCCCTTCGACTACGGCCATCTTGACGCGGCTCCTGGGAGAGCGCCCGAGCGGCGCCTCCACCACGCCCTCGTCCGCTTGGAGCTCGCCGTGCACGACGGCCAGATAGCGACGCTCGACGGACCGGCCGGCGAGCTGGGCCACGAGGCCTTGACGCGCTGCCGCGGTACGGGCCACGACCAACAGTCCCGACGTCCCTTTGTCCAGGCGCTGCACGATCCCGGGGCGCTCGTCGTCCGGACCGGCCGTCGAAATGTCGGGAAAGCGCAGCAATAGCTGCTGCACCAGAGTGCCGAGGCGGTTGCCTGCTCCGGGGTGCACCACGAGACCGGCAGGCTTGTCCACGACGACAAGGTAGTCGTCGGCGTACACCACAACGGCGCAAGGGGCGGACGCGTCCGGACCATGGGCACCGCTATCCGCAGCCGGGCCCACGGCCGCGGCCAGACCTCGGTGCCGGCCGAGCTCCACTTCGAGCAGTTCGCCGGCCCGGAGCCGGTGGCTGCCGGCCCGTACGGGGGCACCGGCCAGCCGGGCCCCTCCGGCGGCCACCAGGCGGGAAGCCTGGGCTCGGCTGAGGCCGACCAGGAGCGCCAGACCCCGGTCCACCCGCTCACCTTCGAGAGCGGACGGTACCGTCAGGGCCAGAGTGCCCTCCGGGGCCCCGTGCTCAGTGGTCAGGGCTGCCTCCGGGAGCGGGGCTCGTCCCCGACGGGGCCGGGGCCGTCCCTGCCCCCGCCGTCGCCGGCCCGGCCAGGGACCGATCGGAGGTAGCAGGAGAGCGGTGCCCGGGGGAGAGGACCAGGCTGACCGCCAGCGTCAACGCGCCCACCGTGATAGCAGCATCGGCGACGTTGAACGTGGCCCACCAACTGACTAGCTGGATGAAGTCCACCACGGCGCCGTGGTGATGCCGGAAGAACCTGTCGGCCAGGTTCGACACCGCCCCGCCGGCCAGAAGGCCCAGCCCGACGATGACCGGCCGCGACGCCCCACCCTTGGCCAAGCGCCGGGAGTAGAAGCCCACCACCAGGACAAGGACCACGGCTAGGGCGGCGATGACCGGTGACGCCCCCGTCCCGAAGGAGAAGGCGGCGCCCCGGTTATAGGTCAGTACGAGGTACGTCGGCCCCATCACGTGCCGGGGCCCGCTTCTCAGGTCCTGTTGGGCCCAGGATTTGGACCACTGGTCCAGCGCTGTCACGGCGGCCGCGACGCCCACCAGCAGGGCGGTGCGCCGCTTCGCCGGGTTCATTGCCGGCGGGCCGAGAGCCCCCCGCTCTTGCACGACACGCACAGCCTGGCATGCGGGAGCGCCTCGAGCCGGGCCTTGGGCACAGGAGAACCGCAGCTCTCGCAGAACCCGTAGGTCCCAGCCGTGATTTTGTCCNNCAGGGCGGCGTCGATCTCCTCGATGGCGGCGTGGGCCTGGGCCGACAAATGAAGGTCGAGCTCCCGGTCCACGTTGGCGGTGCCACCCTCACCGCCCTCCTCGTCGAACTGCACGTCACCCGGCTCGTGCTCCAGGGCCAGGGCATCCGCCTGCGCCCGCAGCTCCTCGGCCTGACGGGTGTAGTTGCGACGCTCCGCCATGAGCAGGGCTCGCTGGAGCTCCAGGAACGCGGCGCGGCTCTCGCTCTGCTCGGTCCGCTGGTCCCCCGCCTCGTGGTCGGCGTCCTCGGTCTTCTTGGCCGCCGCCCGAACCCGTTTGGGTTTGGAGCCCTCGGCCGGCGTGCCGTCTCCGGCACCGGCCGCGGGGACCTCCGCACGTACTTCCGTGATCACTGGTCCGAGCTCCGCCTTTTGGTCCTTGGTCTCTTCGTCTGCCTTGACATCTTCGGTCTCTTCGTCTGCCTTGACGTCTTTGGCGCCGTCCTTGGGCGCAGCCGTCTTGGCCACCCCCGCCCGGGCCGGCCGCGCCGCGGGCGGCACCCTCCGGTTGCTCCCGTTGCTTGTCCCAGGGCCGGCTACTTCAGCTTCCGTCGCTTGGACGGCCTCTTGTTGCTTTGCTCTAGGCATTTCGTGGCACCTTACACTTGCATGGAGGCCGGGAAGCCTACCATGCCGCGTTTATCGCGACAGACCACTTAACGCGCCAGAGCGCCCCACCATTCCGGGCCGGTCCGTCCCTACCTTCTGAAAGATGCCACGGCGCCGCTCACTGGCGGCGCCTGAACCTGCTCGGGCCTCGCTCATCGCCCAGGTCCCGCTCACTGAAGAAGCTGTCGAGGGCCCGCTCGTCTAGAGCGATGGTGGCCACGTCCGGCGGGGCCGGGGCCGGGGCGCNNCAAGTTCGACCCCGCGCACCCGGCGCCGATGCCCGACGACTTCAAGATCCCACTGGAGCCGCGGCCGGCGGGGCCGGGGCCGGGGCGCTCTCCCCTTCGCCCGACCCGGCACCCGTCGCCTCGCCGATCCGCTCAGCCGCCAGAGCCAACGCCTCCTGGTTGGCCCCGGGCCGGACCGGGGCCGGTCTGGTCAGTGATGGACCGCCGCCCCTGTCCTCTAGGTAGCGCGGGTCCCAATCGCCCGTCCGGATCTCGTCCTCCTCCGGAGGCCGGGCGTCGGGCGCGAAGTGCTCTCCCGTGCCCTCGCCCTCCGCCTCGACCGCCGGCGGGACCGCGACATCGCCAACCCCGGCCGACGAGGTGAGCGGGGGTGGCTCGCTCAGCAACCCGGCGTTTTCGACCAGTGCCTTGGCTTCGCTGAGCACGGCCAGAAGGTGGCTCCTGTGCAGGCCGACCCATCCTCGCAAAGCCTCCACGTCCTGGCGGACCTGGGTCAGCGAGGACTCGGCCTTTTCCATCGTGGCACGGCTCTCGGCCACGGCTTCGTCGTACTCGCGCCGGGCCCGTTCCTCAGCGTCAACCACGAGGGCCCGCGCCTTGGACTTCGCCTCGGCTACGGTCCGGTCTGCCTCCTCACGAGCCTCACGCAGGGCCCGGTCGGCCTGCTCATGAGCCTCACGCAAGGCTCCGTCGGCCTTCTCATGAGCCTCACGAAGGGCTCCATCGGCCTCCTCACGAGCCTCTCGCACAGCCTGGTCGGCCGTGCGCTGGGCCATCAGCAGCACCCGTTTGAGCGACTCGTCGGTCGCGGACGCTTCTGTCGCCGCCTGCTCGGCCCGTTGTGCCCGCTCGGTCGCCAGACGAAGGCGCTCTGTCATCTCCTCGACCCCGACCGCCGCCTGCTCCAAGAACTCGTCGACATCTTCGGGGTGGTAGCCGCCGCGCAGTTTTTCACGGAACTGGACGTCGCGGAAGACCTTCGGGGTCAATTCCATGTCCGCCAATGGTAACAGCCGCGCCCCCCTAGCTGGGAACTGCTCGCTCCCAGGGGGTGGCCCCGACCCAGCTAGATCGCCGGTATACGGGCCAGCACTTCAATGGTCAGCAGGTACACGACAAGGCAAGCGACCATGTAGGAAATGTCGAAAATGCCGACCGGCGGTATGACCTTGCGAAAGGGGCCCACCAAGGGTTCGGTGAGGACGTACAACCAATGGTTGACCGAAGCCAGGCCCGAGCGGGGCGCGACCGGGAACCATGACAGCACGGCCCGGAACACGAGCACGAGCAGGTAGAGGACCCCCAGCGTGTAGAGGGGGTGGGTCAGGTAGTAGGACATGGCCCTCGCCCCGGCCGTTCGGGCCACGCCCACCGGGGGCAGGGCGGGCTGGTCGGAGCAGGTAGCACCCGTCGCCAGCTTCTCATCGCGCCTGCAGCTTTGGGGCGGACCTCACGAGCGGTAAAGCCCTCGTTCCTGCAGACGTCGCTTCTCCTCGGCTGAAACCTCGACATTGCTGGGCGTCATCAGGAAGACCTTGTCGGCCACCTTGTCCATCGTCCCGCCCAGGGCGTAGGCGACACCGCTGCAAAAATCGATCATCCGGTGAGCGAGCTCCCGGTAGGCGTTGCCGAGGTTGACGATCACCGGTTGGCCAGTGCGGAACCGGTCAGCTATCTCTTGGGCGTCGGCAAACTCAGAGGGGGACGCCACGTGCACCTTGGCGGTCGGTGCCGGACCGGGCAGAGGGCGCAGCTGGGTAGGAGCGGGCCGCAGGTTGATCGGGCCGCCGTCCTGGCCGTCGCGGGGCAGCGTCCGGACCGCAGGCGAAGTCTGGGGAGCGGCCTCGAGAACTTCGCCGCCCCGGCGGGCGGCCACCTGAGGCACCGGCATTTCCTCGTACGGCTCGTACTCGTCGTACTCCTCGGCATCGGCCAAGCCAAGCCACATCAGTACTTTCTTGCCTGTTCCCGGCATAAACTCCTCCTTAGTAGCAGCCTAGCTTCGCTTCGTCCGTCACTACGCCAACCCCTGGCGGGCGAGGACCGAAAAGGGCAGTCCCGAGCCGGACGATGGTGGCACCTTCGGCCACCGCCAGATCAAAATCAGCGCTCATCCCCATCGACAGCTCGCTCAACCCGAGCGCCGCCGCCAGCCCCGCCACTTCCCAGAAGCACCGGCGCACTTCGGTGCCCGTGGCCGGGTGGGGGGCCACTGCCATGAGGCCCCTTACGTCCAAACCGGCCGCCTGGGCCGAACCCACCAAGGCCGGGACCTGCGCCGGGCTGGCACCATGCCGTCCCCGCGGGCCGGCCGTCCTCACCTGCACCAGCACAGCGGCGGCCGGCCCGCGTTGCGCCAACGCCAGGGCGTGCTCTTCGGTGTCCAGGCCATGCCAGAGCCGGACGTGGGGTGCCAGCCGGGCCAGCTTGTTGCGTTGCGGTTGGCCGAGAAAATGCCAGCGGACCTCGGCCGGCGCCGTGGCCAGCTTCGACAGCATTTCCTGCGCGTAATTCTCGCCAATGTCCACCAGCCCGGCCCCGACAGCGGCGTCTATGGCCTCTGGGCCCAGGCCCTTGGTCACGGCCACCACCGTCACGGATCCGGGGTGGGCCCCGGCTCGTTCGATCCTGTCCCGCACCGCGGCTAGGCGCTCGGCCACCGTCACCGACGTCACCGCCGTCAGCCCGGTGCTCACCGCGCCGGCCTCCACACCACAGTTGCCTGCCGGGCCTCGTCTCTCCTGGCCCGCCACGACCAGTGGTCGTCTGAGCAGTGCGTGCAGATCCCGGCCTGCGCCACCAAGCTAGCTCCGGCCCGCTCGACCGCCACTGCTACCGCGGCCGGCAGATCCAGCGCCGGGTAGCCGGCGGCATCGACCGAGCGGACCTGCGGCCCGAAGGCAGACACGACCGCGGCCAGGTCCCCATCCGAGAACCGGTAGGCGTGAGGACCGATGCACGGGCCCAGGCCGGCGAAAACCTGGGTTGCGCCGAGCGACCGCATGGTCGCCACCGTCGCACCTACCACGCCTGCCACGAGGCCGCGCCATCCGGCGTGCAGCACACCGGCTACGCCCTCGGGGCTCGAGAGGCCCACCGGAGCGCAATCGGCTGTTAGCACCGCCAGGGCCGCACCCGCGCAGCACGTCACGGCGGCGTCCGCTTCCTGACCGCGGCTGGCCCCGGGCGCCTCCACCACCACCACCCGGGAGCCGTGCACCTGGCGCAACCAGGTCCAGGGGACATCGGCCAGAGAACGTGACGCTCCATGGGCCACGGCGGCGGCCGGATCAGCGAAGTCACCGTCGGCCCGCGTGCCGCAGATCATGGCCGTTCCCCCGGGCAGGACCGCCGACCACGCCCCCGGCCCGCCAACCGGACGGCTCGCGCCGGCCGAAACGCTACTGGCGCGAAGGGAAGGCAGCGGCCGGTGCCAGCTCAAGTCGCGAACTGTCCTGCGCCTGCGCCTCGCGCCACAACATGCATCGCCCGCTACTTTCTGTTTGTTGACGTTGCTCTTCGGCGGTCGACTATTTGAGGAACGGGGGGACGTCGAAGTCGTCCTCGTCCCCGAAACTGAGCCCGGCTGCCGCCATCTCGGCATCCGTGTCGATGAGGCCGATGGTCCGGCGCGGTGCAGCCGCGACCTGCTCATCGGTCGGGGCCGACCCCGGCGTGCTGTCCCAGCGATCGAAACCGGCAGCGATGACGGTCACCCGCACCTCGTCACCCATGCCCTCGTCGACAACTTGGCCGAAAATGATGTTGGCATCGGGGTGCGCCGCCGAGTGGATGATCTCGGCCGCCTCGTTGACCTCGAAGAGCCCCAGGTCCGGGCCGCCGGCGATGTTGAGCAGGATGCCGCGCGCACCCTCTATGGAGGCCTCGAGCAGGGGTGACGTGACGGCCATCTTTGCCGCCGCCGTCGCCCGGCCGTCGCCCGACGCGGAGCCGATGCCCATTATGGCGGTGCCGGCGTTGCTCATGATCATCTTGACGTCGGCGAAATCGGTATTGATGAGCCCGGGCGTCGTAATCAGCTCGGTGATGCCCTGTACCCCGTGGAGCAGCACCTCGTCGGCCATCTTGAAGGCACCGACCATGGTCGTCTTGTTGCTCGACACCGCCAAGAGGCGGTCGTTGGGGATGACGATCAGCGTGTCGACCTTCTCCTTCAGCTTCTGGATGCCCTGGTCGGCCTGAACAGCCCGCCGGCGGCCCTCGAAGCCGAACGGCCGCGTCACCACGCCGATGGTCAGAGCCCCCACGGCTTTGGCGATCTCGGCTACTACCGGCGCGCCCCCCGTGCCGGTGCCGCCGCCCTTTCCGGCCGTGATGAACACCATGTCCGCGCCCTTCAGGACCTCTTCGATCTCGTCGCGGTGTTCTTCGGTAGCCAGCCGGCCCACCTCGGGGTCGCTGCCGGCGCCGAGGCCGCGAGTCAACTGGCGTCCGATGTCCAACTTCACGTCGGCGTCGCTCATCAGCAGCGCCTGCGCGTCGGTGTTGACCGAGATGAACTCCACACCGCTGAGGTGCTCCTCGATCATCCGGTTGACGGCGTTGCCGCCGCCGCCACCGACCCCGACGACCTTCATCCGCGCGTTCTGCTGAACGTTTTCCTCGAGCTCGAAGATCATGACGCGCTCCCGCTTCGCTGGTCTAGAAGAAGTCGGTCAACCACCGGCGCACCGAGCCCAACACCCGGTCCACCGTCACCGCCCGTGCACCGCTCTGTGCCGCGCCGCGCGCCGTCTCGTGGATGGCGTACAACGCCAGCCCGGTCGCCGTGCTGAACCTCGGCTGCTCCACGGCGTCAATCAGGTTCCCCGTGAGGTGCTGCCCCGGCACCCCCAGGCGAACCGGCATCCCGAACACGTCCCGGGCCAGCTCCACGATGCCGGCCAGCTGCGCCGTCCCGCCGGTCAGCACCACCCCCGCCGGCAGCTTCCCGACGTAGCCGACCCGCTCGATCTCCCGCGCCACCGCGCCCAGCACTTCGTCGAGCCGCTGGTGGATGATGTCCGCCAGGATATCGCGCAGCACGTGCCGCGGCTCCTGCCCCGCCGGGCTCGGCAGCTCGATCGTCTCCTGCGGGTCCACCAGGGGCCGGTATGCAATGCCGTAGCGTTCCTTGAGGCGCTCCGCATCGGCCTGCGTCACCGACAGCCCCATCGCGATGTCGCTGGTCACGTGCGCGCCGGCAAAGCCGAACGTCCACAGGTGCCGGAACTTCTCGTCGTGGAAGATAGCGAGGCCCGTGCTGCTGGCGCCCAGCTCCACCAGCGCCACACCCAGCTCCCGCTCGTCCTCCGTCACCGTCGCGTAGCTCGCGGCCAGCGGCTCCAGCACGAACCCCGCCACGTGATACCCCGCGCGCTCGATCGCCCTGCGCAGGTTCTGGCCGACCGAGCTGGACATCGTCGTCAGGAAGACGTCCACCTCGAGCCGCGTCCCGGTCATCCCCACCGGATCGGAGATGCCGCGCTGCCGGTCCACGATGAACTCCTGCGGAATCACGTGCAGGATCTCGCTGTCCGGCCCCAGCACCACCGCGCGCGCCACCTCGATCACCCGGTCCACGTCCGCCTGGCGGATCTCCGGCGAGGTGACCGCCACCACGCCCGGCGACGTGATCGCGTGCACGTGCTCGCCCGCGATCCCGACCCACACCCCCTCGACCTTGAAGCCCGCCATCCGCTCGGCCGCCGCTACCGCCTCCACGACGGAGCGCGTCGTCTCGTCAATGTCGCGCACCACTCCGCGGCGCACGCCGCTGGTGCGCGCCCGGCCCACACCGAGGATTCGCGCCTCGGGTGACCGCGGCAGGTCGCCTGCGATTTCCGCGATGACCGCGCACGTCTTGGTCGTGCCGACGTCGAGGCCGCACACCAGGTCACGCATCACGCCGCCGCCTTCTGGCCCGGCCGCGCCGCGTCGGACCGCCGCACCACCACCCAGCCGCGGAACCGCCCGTCCAGCTCCACCCACTCCTGCCCATGCGCCGCGAGGTCGCGCCGTACCGCCGACATGGCCCGCACGACCGCCGGATCGAGCGGGGTCGCGACGCGCAGCCGGCCTGCCTCGAGCTCCAACACCACAGCCCCCCCGGCGGCGGCCCGGGCCGCCGCGATATCCGCAAACAGGCCGAGGTCGGTGGCCCGCACCGTCTCGAGCGCTGCCAGAATCCGTGCGTCCGCCCGCTCCACGACCGGAACATCCACCGGCACGACCACCGGATCGTAGGGCAGCGGCCGGCCGCTTTCGTCCACGGCCACGAGCCCTGCCGGCCCTTCAGCCAGCGCTACCGGCTCCACCTCGACGACGGCCACCACCAGCGTGTACGGCAAATGCCGCGAGACACTCGCCGACCGCACGCCGGCCAGAGCCCCGACCCGCCGCTCCATCTCCGTCCTGTTCGACCACACGCTCGCGCCCGGCTTCAAGGCAAGCGCCGCTACGATCGTCGCAGGCGCGAGGTACCGCGCGCCATCCACTTCGACGCGCTGCACCGCGAAGAACCGGAAGTGCCCGAGCGTCCATGGGCCCCACCACGGCACGCTCACCAACCCCGCCATCGCCACGGCCACGACCACCCACTTCGCCCGAATCACAGCGCCGCGCCCTGCCGCTGCGCGAGGCGCGCGAGAAGCTCTCTTCCCACCACGGTCACGTCGCCCGCCCCCAGGGTCAGCACGACGTCACCCGCCCTGACCAGCGAAGCGACGTGCTCCACCAGATCCTTCCGGCTCGCCACCCAATGCACTTCGCCTTCGGGCCGCTCGGCGGCCTCGGCCACGATCCGGCCGGTCACACCCTCGATGGGCGACTCGCGGGCCGCGTATACGTCGGTCACCACGACCACGTCCGCACGCCAGAGCGCCTTCCCCAGAGCCACGCCGTGCAGCGCCGTCCGGGAGTAGAGGTGCGGCTGGAAAACCGCCACCAGCCTCCGGCCGGGATACGCCTGCCGGGCTCCCTCGAGCGTCGCGGCGATCTCGGTCGGGTGGTGGGCGTAGTCGTCTACGACAGTCACCCCCGATACCGACCCGACCAACTCGAACCGACGCCCCACGCCCTCGAACGCCGCCAGCGACTGCAGGGCCGGCTCGAGGCTCCCACCGAGTTCCAATGTCACCGCCAAAGCGGCAGCCGCGTTCCGGAGGTTGTGGACGCCAGGCACCTTCAGCCTGAGATCCGCGCTCCGTCCACCAGGCAGAAAGAGCGTCGCCGTGCTTCCCGTCGGCGCCTGACGAATGTCGGCGATGCGCACATCCGCTTGTGCCGCAACGCCTACCGTCCATGTCGGGCGGCCGGCCCGAACTGCCACGCGGCACGCTCCCGGATCATCCGCGCCCGAGATCACCCGGCGCGCGGGACGAGCGAACTCCGCGAACGCCTCCTCGAGCGCCTCGAGACTCCCATAGCACTCGAGATGATCAGCCTCAACATTATTGATGACAGCGACTTCGGCGGACAGTGCGAGAAACGACTTGTCGTACTCGTCCGCCTCAACTACGAAGACGGCATCACCGCCGAACCTGGTGTTCCCGGCCCAGGAAGCGACGCGGCCGCCAGCGATCCCCGTGGGATCCAGACCGGCGGCCGCCAGCGCTTCTGTCGTCATTGCCGTCGTCGTTGTCTTGCCGTGAGTGCCGGCGACGGCGACGACTCGACCCAGAGCGATTGCGGCTGCCAACGCATCGGCACGGCGCACGATCGGAATTCCAAGTGCCCGCGCCCTTTCGAGTTCCGGGTGATCGGGAGGGACGGCTGCGGTCACCACGACTGCCCTGACCCCACTCACATGGCTGGGATCGTGACCGGCGAAGACAACCCCGCCCGCCCTTCGTACGTACGCCGCGCTCGACACCGCCCCTGGTCCGTCGGGGTCACGGTCGCAGCCCGTGACCGCCACACCCCGGCGCCGTGCGAGAAGCGCCAGAGCGCTCATCCCGGCGCCAGCGACCCCCATGAAATGAACGGGGCGAGGGTCGTCAGGGGTAAAGAGCTGCATTAACAGGCGGCTAATATAAAATCCCATCGGAAGTTGCGAAAGAGCGACGGCTAACTTTTCGGCACCAACTTCAAGGTTTCCGTGGCAATGATGGAGGCGGCGTTTGGCCTGGCGCGGCTCAGCATCCGCCCCTTGAGTTCCGCCATTCTTGCAGGCTCACCCAGGAGCGTGCCGACCGCTCCGGCGAGGATGGAGCCCGTCAGCTCGGGCTGAAGGAGAACAATGGCGGCGCCCCACTGGGCCAGCGCCTGGGCGTTGGTGAGCTGGTGCCCTGCGGCTGCCGTCGGGAGCGGGACCAGAATCGCCGGCAGGCCCCAGGC
>PMLI01000305.1 GCA_003158835.1 Acidimicrobiaceae bacterium | reverse complement strand
TCAGCTGCCACCGGGCGCATACGTGGAACTGTCCGTGCGGGTGTCTCAGGATTGGCAGCGCAAGCCCGAGATGCTGGACCGCCTGGGCCTGTGATGGACCGGGTTTTCCTGGCCCCCGCCCTCGCCCGCAGGCCATGATGTAAGGCCATGGCCGCCGGTAGCCCCGTTTACATCGAGATCGGTGCCAAGCGGGTCTTTGCCTGCAGCCTCGAGTGGCCGGGCCTGTCCCGGGTGGCCAAGACGGAGGAGGCCGCCCTCCTGGCCCTGAGCTCGTACGCGGACCGGTACGCGCGGGTGTCGGCCCGGGCCGGGACCGGGTTCGACGGTGGCCCGGACCGGGGTTGGGACGTGGTCGAGCGGGTGCCCACCCGCTCGGGTGGGACCGACTTCGGGGTCCCGACCACCGTCTTGGAGAGCGACTACGTGCCCGTGAGCAAGCCGGAGGCGGCGCGTCACGCGGCCCTGTTGTCGGCCAGCTGGGAGATGTTCGACGAGGTGGTGGCAGGTGCCCCCGAGTCGCTGCGTAAAGGCCCGCGTGGAGGCGGCCGGGACCGGGACGCCATCGTGGACCACGTAGCCGCGGCCGAGCAGGTGTTTGCCTCCGGGGTGGGCTTCAAGTTGCCGGTCCCCGGTCCCGGCCAACGGTCTGTGATCGAAGCCAACCGGGTTGCCATCCTCGACTGGTGCCGGTCGGGTGAACCTCGCCCCACGGCGCCCCCCGGCTGGCCTCCCCGCTACGCCGCCCGGCGCCTGCTATGGCATGTGCTGGACCATGGCTGGGAGATCGAAGACAGGCGCCGATGACGGTGCCGATGGATATGCCGGGCGCGCCGGGGCAGTAGCTTGCCAACAATGGATTTGGACGGGATCGACCCGCAGCGCCTGCCTCGTCACGTCGCCTGTGTCATGGACGGCAACGGCCGGTGGGCGACCAAGAGAGGATTGCCGCGCACGGAGGGCCACCGGGCCGGCGAGGAGGCCTTGCTCGACGCCGCCAAAGGGGCGGTCGAGCTCGGCCTGGAATGGTTCACGGTGTTCGCTTTCTCGACCGAGAACTGGCGCCGCCCCCACCAAGAGGTCCGCTTCCTGTTGAGCGTGATCGCCGACGACCTGCTCACGCGGAGGCGGGACGAGTTGCATGAGCTCGGCGTCCGTATCCGCTTCGCCGGACGGCGCGACTGGCGGGTCCCGGGCTGGATCCTGCGCCGGATGGACGAGACGGCCGCTTTGACCAGGCACAACAAGGCCATGACGCTCACGGTGGCGTTCAACTACGGAGGCAGGGCGGAGATAGTGGACGCGGCCCGAGCCCTGGTGGCGGAGGGCGTCAAGGCTTCCCAGGTCGACGAGCGGTCGCTGCGCAAGCACTTCTACCTGCCCGAGATGCCGGACCCGGACCTTTTCATCCGGACCTCGGGGGAGTACCGCATCTCCAACTTCTTGTTGTGGGAGATCGCCTACAGCGAACTGGTTTTCATGGACGTGCTGTGGCCCGACTTCCGCCGAGAGCACCTGCGCGACGCCGTGCGCGAGTACCAACAGCGCGAGCGGCGCTTCGGGCTGACGAGGGGGCAGCGGGACCACGACGGTCTACCGTCGTAGTTCTTTGTCCCGGCTGAGGCCCGTCCCGGCCCGAAGCGGGGCGCGCCGCCGCCGCCGACGTGCGAAGATAGTTACAGCCATGTCGTTATATCGCGACCGGGGGGTCGTGCTGCGGACCTACAAGTTGGGCGAGGCAGACCGGATCGTGGTCCTGCTGACGCCCGGTCATGGCAAGGTGAGGGCGGTGGCCAAGGGTGTACGGCGCACCAAGAGCCGGATCGGCGGGCGCCTCGAACCGCTTAGCCATGTCGAGATGCTGCTCTACGAAGGGCGCCAGCTCGATATCGTGAGCCAGGCCGAGATGATCGAGCCCTGGCGCAGGCTGCACGAAGACCTCGGTTGCCTGGCTCAGGGGCTGGCCATGGCCGAGGCCACCGAGCAGGTGGCCCAGGAGCGCGAACCTTCCGAGCCCCTCTACCGGATGCTGGTGGGAGCGCTTCGTACCCTGGTCAGCCAGCCCGGCCCGCTCGTCCTGGCGTCGTTCTACTGGAAGCTGCTCGCTCTGGACGGCGCCGGTCCGGTGCTCGACTGCTGCGCCAGCTGCGGTGCGGGCCCACCGGCGGCAAACCTGGTTGCCTTTGACATATCCGAGGGGGGCACGTTGTGCCGGAATTGCCGGCGGGGCCAACCGATCAGCCCGGCCGCCCTCGAGCTGCTCGGTTGGGTGCTGGGTGGCCAGTTGGCCCGAGCATTGCAAATGCCGGCCAGCGCGGTCACGGGTGAAGTGAGCCACCTCGCCACCATCTCGCTCGAGTACCACCTGGAACGGCACCTGCGGGCCATGCACGTCCTAGAGATCTCCTAGGCCGGAGCGGCACGGGCCGGCGACGGGCCCGGTAGCCTCTCGACATGCCCGTTCCTATGGAAGAACTGGTCCGCCTGTGCAAAGCACGCGGCTTTGTTTTCCCCTCGGCCGAGATTTACGGCGGCTTTCGCTCGACCTATGACTACGGTCCTCTCGGGGCCCTCATGGCCCGTAACGTGAAGGAGGCTTGGTGGCGTTCGATGGTCCAGCTGCGCCGGGAGGTGGTCGGCCTTGACGCCGCCGTCCTGTCCAGCCCGAAGATCTGGGAAGCCTCGGGGCAC
Source organism: Acidimicrobiaceae bacterium (assembly GCA_003158835.1). GTDB lineage: Bacteria > Actinomycetota > Acidimicrobiia > Acidimicrobiales > Palsa-688 > Fen-671. Next base: position 3,564 of record PMLI01000305.1, on the reverse strand, counting down.
CTGACCAATTTCACGGATCCCCTGGTCGACTGCCGGTCGTGCAAGCAGCGCTGGCGGGCGGACCAGTTGCCGACCACCGAGGACGGCAAGCTGAAATGCCCTAATTGCGCCAGCACGGACATCACCGAGGCGCGGCCCTTCAACCTCATGTTCAAGACGTTCGTGGGCCCGGTGGAGGACGAGGGGGCGGTCGCCTACCTACGCCCCGAAACGGCTCAGGGTCATTTCGTGAATTTTGCCAATGTCCTGCAAACCGAGCACTTGCGCCCGCCGTTCGGTACGGCCCAAATAGGCAAGTCGTTCCGTAACGAGATCACCCCGGGCAACTTCGTGTTCCGCACCCGCGAGTTCGAGCAGATGGAGCTCGAGTACTTCGTCCCGCCCGCGGATTCGCCGCGCTGGTTCGAGTACTGGTGCAAGGAGCGCTTCGAATGGTATGTGCGCCTCGGCATACCCCGGGAAATGTTGCGCCTGCGCCCCCACTCGCCCGAGGAGCTGTCCCACTATTCGGCCGGGACGGCCGACGTCGAATTCGCCTTCCCGTGGGGTTGGGGGGAGCTCGAAGGCATCGCCAACCGCACCGATTACGACTTGAAGGCCCACGCCCGAGCGAGCGGGGAGGTGCTCGAGTATTTTGACCCTGCCACGGGCGAGCGCTACGTGCCTCACGTCATCGAGCCCGCCGCCGGTGTGGCCCGCACGATGATGGCTTTCCTGATCGCTGGTCACACCATCGACGAGGTGGCCGGTGAGCAGCGTACCGTCCTGCGTCTGCACCCGCGCATCGCTCCCTACCAGGTGGCGGTGTTGCCGCTGTCGAAAAAGGACACCCTGCTACCGCTGTCCGAGGAGGTCCTCGAACTCCTCCAGCCGGTGGCTATGTGCGATTACGACGTGACCCGAGCCATCGGCCGGCGCTACCGGCGCCAGGACGAGATCGGCACCCCGCTGTGCGTGACGATCGACTTCGCCTCTCTCGAGGACAAGGCAGTGACGGTCCGGGACCGTGACTCGACCACTCAGGAACGGGTGCCGATCGAGCGCCTGGTGGAAACGATCAGTTCGCGCCTCGCCTGGTAGAGCCGGGCCCGTCCCGGGCGCGCCCGGGCTCGATCTTTCACCGCGGCGCCTTAAGCTTTCCCCGTGGGCATTGTCGCCGAGGACGTCGAACGGGTCAGGTCCGCCACTGACCTCGTCGCTCTCGTCTCCGAGCGCGTGGCGCTGCGCCGGGTCGGCACCCAATGGGTGGGACTGTGCCCGTTCCACGGCGAAAAGACTGCCTCTTTCTCCGTAAACGGGGAGCTGGGCGTCTATTACTGCTTCGGCTGCCAGGTGCGGGGCGACGCCATTTCGTTCCTGCGGGAGACCGAGCACCTGGACTTCGCCACCGCGGTCGAGGTCCTGGCGGCCCGGGCCGGGGTACCTCTCCGCTACGACGACGAGGACCACAGCGGAGGGGCACGCAAACGGGCTACGGAGCTCACCGAGGCCATGGAGCGGGCAGTCTCCTGGTACCACGCCCGCTTGCTGGGAGCGCCCGACGCCGCCGATGCGCGCCGGTACCTGCGAGGCCGCGGGTACGACAGCGACACGGTGAAGAAGTACCGCCTGGGCTGGGCGCCGGGCGGGTGGGACACCCTGGTGCGTGGCGCCGGCGTGACCGGTGAGTTGCTGGTGGCAACGGGCCTTGCCTACCGCAACCAGGTCGAGCGCCTCAACGACTCTTTTAGGGCCCGGGTACTGTTCCCGATCTTCGACGCCGCCGGGCGGCCGGTCGGCCTCGGCGGGCGCATATTGCCCGATGGCAGCGGCCCCAAGTACAAAAACACCCAGGCGACGCCCATATACGACAAGAGCAGGGTGTTGTACGGGCTCAACTGGGCCAAAGGGGCCATCGTCCAACGGGGCCAGGTCGTGGTGTGCGAGGGCTACACCGACGTGATCGGGCTCCACCGAGCTGGTGTCACCGAAGCGGTGGCCACCTGCGGCACCGCTCTGGCCGAGGGGCATATCAAGCTGCTGACCGGCTTTTCCCGCCGCATCGTGCTCGCCTATGATGCCGACCCGGCCGGGCAGGGCGCGGCCGAACATTTCTACGACTGGGAGCGCCGGTTCGAGGCGGAGATTTCGGTCGTGGCCCTGCCCGCCGGTGCCGACCCCGCCGACCTGGCGCAGCGTGACCCGGGAGCCTTGCGTGAAGCCGTGGCCCAGGCCAGGCCCTACCTCGGCTTCCGCCTCGAGCGGCTCTTTGCCGCTGCCGACCTGCGCAATCCCGAGGGGCGAGCCCGGGCTGCCGAGGCCAGTCTGGCCCTGATCGCCGAGCACCCCGACTCGTTGGTAAGGGACCAGTACCTGATGCAGGTTTCGGACCGCTGCCGCCTCAGTCCCGAGCAACTGCGTTCGCTGAGCCGTCCGGCCCCGGCGGGCCACGCCCGGCCCGGTCCCGGTCCGGCCCAGGGCCCGGTCCCGAGCCGGGCTCAGAGCCGTCCCGCCATGCCCCGTCCCGAGCTCGAGGCTTTACGCCTCGCCGTCCACCGCCCCGACCAGGTGGCGGGGCGTCTCGACCCCGCCCTGTTCAGTTCCGACCTGGCCCGGGCGACCTTCGCCGAGCTGGCGGGGGCTATGACCCTCCACGGGGCCATCGAGTCGGCGCCGCCCGCGGTGGCGGATCTGTTGGGGCAATTGGCCGTCGTCGACAGCAAGGAGGAGGCCGACGACGTCCTGCGGCGCTTGGTCGAGCAAGCCGCGGCGCGGGCGCTGGCGGAGCTGCGCCGGGAAGCCAGGAGCAGCGCGCCATCCTCGAGCCACGCTGAGCTGGCCAAGCGCACGGCCACGGTACAGCTGCAGCTGCAGGCTCTGCGATCGGTGGAGCTTGGGCCTGACTACGAGGCCCGTTTGGCCGAAGCGGAACGCGTGTTGTTAGCTTTGCTGTTGGGGGGGCCTAGCATGGCGCCCGGAACGGCCACCTGATCAGAGAGAGGCTGTGGAGAACTGTGAGAGCGCCTTTCACAGCCTCAGGCGAGCCGACCCCCGAGTTCATAGCACTGTTGCTGTTGGGCCGGGAACGCGGTTTTTTGACGCCTCACGACCTGATCGCCGTGCTCGAAGGGGTTGAGCTGCGACCCGAGCTGATCTCGGCGGTCATCGGAAGGGTGACGGCCGAAGGCGTCGAATGGCGGGAGCCGAGGGAACTTCTCTCCGATGAGGGCCTGGACAGCCTGGTCGCCGAGGTGGCGCCCGACGTGGTGGACCGGGGCGGCGGGGACGGGTTGGCCCGGCACCGCTTGCTGCGCAAGAAGGCCCGTGAGCCCTTCCGGGCGGGCAAGCGGCTGTCGGTGGCGGGCTTGCAACTCGAGATCGGTGCCGCCGCCCCGGGCAGCTCGGACTCCGTGCGTGCCTACCTCAAAGAGATAGGCAAGGTGCGCCTTCTCTCTGCCGACCAGGAGGTTGCCCTAGCGCAGTGCGTCGAACGGGGGATAGCGGCCACGCACCGCTTGGAGGAACGCGAACAACAGGCTAGGGTTCGCCAAACCGCCCCCGGGTTGCGAGGTGCCCGCCAACGTG
>PMLI01000164.1 GCA_003158835.1 Acidimicrobiaceae bacterium | reverse complement strand
TTGCAGTTGACGACGAAGATGAGGTTGTCGAGCTGCTCGCGCCCGGCCAGGGACAGGGCGCCGAGGGTCTCGGGCTCGTCGCACTCCCCGTCGCCCACGAAGCACCACACCCGCGAGCCGCTGGTGTCGGCGATGCCCCGGTTGTGCAGGTACTTGTTGAAGTGCGCCTGGTAGATGGCGTTGAGCGGGCCGATGCCCATGGAGACGGTGGGGAACTCCCAGAAATCCGGCATGAGCCGGGGGTGGGGGTAGGACGACAGGCCCCCGCAGCCTTCGGCAGCACCGGCCAGCTCCATGCGGAAGTGGTCGAGCTGGCGCTCGGAGAGCCGGCCTTCGATAAAGGCCCGGGAGTAGATCCCCGGCGCGGCATGGCCCTGGAAGAAGACCTGGTCACCGAAGCGGCCGTCGGCCTTGCCCCGGAAGAAGTGGTTGAAGCCCACGTCGTAGAGGGCGGCCGACGAGGCGAAGGTGGCCAGATGGCCCCCGATGCCCTCGGCCCGGTGGTTGGCCCGGACCACCATGGCGGCCGCGTTCCAGCGGGTGTACCGGCGGATCAACTTCTCCATCTGGGTATCGCCCGGGAACCACGGCTCGCGGCTGGCCGGGATGGTGTTGACGTAGGGCGAGGACACGGTGGCGGGGAAGCCGACCTGGCTCTCCTGGGCCCGCTCCAGGAGTTTCATCAGCAGGAAGCTCGCCCTTTGCTTGCCGTGCACCTCGAGCACGGCGTCAAAGGACCCGACCCACTCTTCGGTCTCGGTCGGGTCGATGTCGGGCAGCTGGTGGGACATACCGTCGAAGATCACGCTTTCCATCGTCGCGCCGGAGAGGGCCGCTCAGGTAGTAGGACGGCGAAGTGATTTGTGACATTTGTCGCAGGACCGGCGCCGGCACCACAATGCGCCTGGCCCGAGCGGATGCCGGGCATGCTGGGGCGATGGAGGACCTGCCATGAACCAGATCGAGGCCCGCACGACCGTCTACACCGACGGGGCGTGCCTGGGCAACCCCGGCCCCGGAGGGTGGGCGTGGGCGGTCCCGGGTGGACGCTGGCGCAGCGGCGCGGCGGCCCGGACCACCAACCAGCGCATGGAGATCTCGGCTGCCCTGGACGCCGCCCACACCCTGGACGGCCCGCTGGAGGTGGTCAGCGACAGCACGTACGTGGTCAACTGCTTCCGGGACGGCTGGTGGGAGAGGTGGCTGGCCCGGGGCTGGACAGGGGCGGCCAAGCAGAAGGTCGCCAACCAGGACCTGTGGGAGCCCCTGGTCGAGCTGTACCGGACGGCGCCGGGGCGCCTGCGCTTCCGATGGGTAAAGGGCCACGGCGCCGATCCTTTCAACGACCTGGTGGACCGTCTGGCCGTGGCGGCGGCCACTTCGCAGCGGGGCGGTGAAGGCGTCCACCCGCCCGCCAGTGGGTCGGTCGGGCCCGCCGACGCACCCTCGTCCCGTCCCGTCCCGGCCCGTCCCGTCGCGGCCTGGCCCGTCCCGGCCCGTCCCGTCCCGGCCCGTCCGGCCGGCAGAGGTGCGGCCCTGGGGGACGGGACGGGCGCCACGCTCCGTTCTGCCCGGGACGCTGACGTAGAGGCCGTGCTGCGCCTGTGGCAGGTGGCGGGGGCGAGGCCGGGGGTGACCGACGACGCCGCCAGTGTGCGGCTGCTGATGGCCCGCGACCCGATGGCCCTGATCGTGGCCGAGGTGGCCGGGGCAGAGGCGGACGGGGGAGAGGCGCACGGGGGAGAGGCGGACGGGGGTGGTGCGGCCGGGGGTGGTGCGGCCGGGGGTGGTGCGGCCGGGACCGGGGAGATGGTGGGCAGCCTGGTGGCCGGTTTCGACGGTTGGCGAGCCGGTCTGCACCGCCTGGTCGTGCACCCGCGGTGGCGCCGCCGGGGCCTGGGCCTGGCCCTGGTCGCGGAGGCGGAGCGCCGTCTTGTCGCCCAGGGGGCCAAGCGGGCCGGGGCCACGGTCGTCCTCGAAGACGCCTACGCCCTGGCCTTCTGGGAGGCGGCCGGCTACACGCGGCAGGCCGGGACCAGGCGCCACGTGAAGGACCTCGAATAAAATGACGGGCCTGGCGGCTCGGATCTAGGAGGCGGGGACGGCGGCGACGTCCCCGAAGGCGCCGTGGTGCTGGGCCAGGGCGGCGGCGTCGGGCACGTACTGCTGGGAGACGACGCGCCACGACCCGGACGTATAGGCGATGAGGGTTTGGTCGTACGCCCCTTCCACGGGACGCTGCTCGGTCCAGCCGGGCACATAGGCGACCAGCTCATCGGGCCTGGTTGCGACGACGAAACCCTCGCCCAGGAAGCGGTAGAGCTTGACCGTCCCCGCCCCGCCGACAACGTCGAGCTCGTTGCCGAAGCCGTCGAGGGCCGAAGGGGTGACGAAGACGAGGCCCGGTGAGCTCGCCCCCGGGATGCCCGCCGTCCACAGCCGCGTCGCCCCGCCGGTGTTCATGAACACCCGGCGCAGGACCAGCGCCCAGGAGCGCCCGTGCCGGCGCCAGACCAGGTCGCGTTCCTGGACCCCCGGCGCATGGGCCCGGGCCGGACCGGCCTTGGCCTGTCCCTCCAGCGCCGCCGTCTCTTCCTCGACTATCCCGGCCACCGTGCCCTGGGGGCTGGTAGCCATCGCACACTTGCCGCTGAAGCCGGGGTCGACGAGGCGGTGGCAGTCGCTGACGTAGGCCTTGTTGGTGGGGCGCGTGGGCCGGGAGAGGCTGGCGTTCCGGCCCGAAAGGACCAGGCCCACCACCGAAGGGTCCGAACCGAGAGCCTCGACGGCGTCGGTGGTCGAGGTGGTGGGCCGCGCTGCCCCGTGGCCCGGGGCCGGTGCGGCCGGCGCGGCCGGCGTGGAGCCGCACCCGAGCGCCAGCACGGCCAAGGCCATCAGGGCGCTCACCGTCCGCATGACGGTGCTCCGGTTACGATGCACCGCTACATGGTTACCGAAAAAGCGGCCCCGGGGTTCCTCGGCCTCCACCAGCCCCGCCGCGGGCCTCCAACGCCCACACCGGGGGCCTCCACCATCGCCGCCTCGCCGCGGCTGTAAGGTCACCCGCGGGAGGTGTGATGACGGGTACCGGGCAAGACGGCGGCGGCCACGACGAGCGCACCGGAGGCGCCTACACGGCGGCTGAGTGGCGGTTGCGGGCGCTCTCACCCCTCGATGGCCGCTACGGCCGGCAAATGGAGCCTTACGCGGCTGGCTTTTCCGAGGGGGCGCTCATCCGCGAACGCTTTGCCGTCGAGGTGGCCTGGCTCGTGCACCTTTCGGCCTGCCCGGGGATCACCGAGCTCGGCCCGCTGTCGGAGGCCGAGCGCTTGGCCCTGGAGGGTTGGGCCAACACCTTCGGTCCGGCCGATGCGGCGGCTGTCAAGCAGATAGAAGCCCGGACCAACCATGACGTGAAGGCCGTCGAGTACTACTTGAAGCGCCGGCTCACCGCCGACCTGGGCTGGCCGGCGGCGAGGGCGGAGTTCGCTCACTTCGGGGCGACCTCCGAAGACGTCAACAACCTGGCCTATGCCCGGACGGTGCGGGCGGTCCTGGCGGAGGTCTGGCTCCCGGCGGCAGAGGCGCTGGTGAGCGACGTGCGCCATATGGCCCTGGCCCAGGCGGGGCTGGCCATGCTGGCTCGTACCCACGGCCAGCCGGCCACTCCGACCACGCTTGGCAAGGAGATGGCTGTCTTCGTGGCGCGTTGGGAGCGCCAGCTGCGTTCGGTTCGGGCCGTGGTCGTCCCGGGCAAATGGGGTGGTGCCACCGGCACCCTGGCGGCCCACGTCGTCGCCTACCCCGACGTCGACTGGCTGGCTGCAACGCGTTGCTTCGTCCAGGGCATGGGGTTGGAATGGGCGCCCCTTACCACCCAGGTCGAACCGCACGACTGGATGGCCGAACTGTTCGCGGCGCTGAGCCGCTTCGGCACGGTCCTGATCGACTTCTGCCGGGACATGTGGTCCTACGTGAGCCTCGGGTACCTGCGCCAGAAGCTGGTCGAAGGGGAAATCGGCAGCTCGGCGATGCCCCATAAGGTGAACCCGATCGATTTCGAGAACGCCGAGGCAAACGCCGGCCTCGCCGGTGCATTGTTCGGTCACCTCTGTGAGAAGTTGCCCGTGTCGCGTATGCAG
>PMLI01000320.1 GCA_003158835.1 Acidimicrobiaceae bacterium | reverse complement strand
CCGACCCGACTTGGCGCCATCACCACCACGGGCACCACCATGGGCATCAGGACAACTTCGGCAACTAAATTAATGCCAAGGTGACGCCGGAGCACCGGGCACTTAGGGGCCCGGGAGCCGGCGGCGCCGGATATTGACAAACACAGCTATTCGGTTGCGACCCACGACGGGGGTTTGGTCCCGCTCATCCGTGGCGATTGGGGAAATAAAGCCGAGCGGAGTTCCGCCGCGATCTGGTTGCATTCTCCATAAACGCCGCCGCCGTGGGCAGTCCGAGGAAAGTCCAGCGGTTCGAGTGCCGGGACCTGCCAGGCACTGGCCGCGTAGCTGATGGCTTCGTCCACCAGGGCCAGCAACTGGTTGTTGTCCACCGGCTTGTTCGCCAGGACCCGGGAGATGATCCTGGCGCCGGAAGGGCTCTCGATGAGGCCCCCATGGAAGGCGGGCAGCACGATCGAGGGGAACGAGAGCCGTTCCTCAGCCGGGCTGACCGTGGCGTCGGCGAGCGGTAGCAACGCGAACTGGCGTATGCCGTCGATGGGGCAGGACATGGCGTTCTCGAGCAGCGGGGCCTGCTGGTCGAGCGAAGCGAACAAGGGGTTGTCCGGTGAGAGGTTGATAGGGGCGACGCCTTGGAGCGCGTCACTGATGAGCCGCATCGCCTCGTTGCTGGCCACGCCCCAGTCCTGGTCGCCGATGGTCGGGTACCAGACGCGACCGGGGTCTTCGAGCGGGCTGGCCAGCACCAGGGTCGCCACCGCCGCGCTCGGGTCGGCCAGGAGGGCCGTCTTGGCCACCAGCGCGCCTTCGCTCTCGGCCACCACGTCAACGAGATGCCCGGTCCGGGCTTGGAGGACCGCCACCTGGGCCAGCAGCATCCGGTCTAGTTCCGGGAGTGGTTTGGCGGTGTCCCAACCGTTGTAGGGGAGGGGCATCCCGTGCGCGTCGAGACCCCGGTAGGAGAACCGTTCCTCTGTGTAGCTCCCCGGCACCGGGTGACCCTCTCGCCCGGACCAGCTTGACCCGTACCCCGAGACCACGAGCACCGACAACTCGGAGCCCGGGCCGGCGGTGGCGACGGCGGGGGCCTTGGAGGCGAGCACTTGCGCCTTGCGGGCCTGGCCGAAGCCGACCACCGTTCCTCCGATGACCGTGCCGATCAGCGCCAGGGCCGCTATGGCGGCGACGGGTACAGCATGGCGCACGGGTCGGCGGTCCACCACGGCGGGCACGAGCTTTACCCAGCACCAGGCGTTGAACAACCCTCCCAGGACGGCCACCAAGGGCCACAGGACGGCGGGGGCGGCGTCCATCGCCGCGCTCGCCGCGCTCATCGTCAAAAACGCCAGGGCCACGCAACCCACCGCCCGCGGCGCCACCAGTCTCTGCCACCAGTCCCCGCTGACCGGCGCGGGGTGGATGATGAACGCGACCAGCAGGGCGGCGGGCACAGCTGCCAGGAAAAGCCAGGACACGGGTATGGCGGCCAGGCCGAACAGCAGGGTCACGCTGGGCGAGAGCAGTACGGCGGCGAGGCCGGTGGCGAAGAGGCTCCGGCGCAGGAGCTTTCCCACCGCCGGGCGCGGTAGATGGGCCGGCCACGCCAGCGCGATCGATACCGCAGTGATAAGGCCCCGGACCACGAGCAGGGCCAGGAGCTCACCGCCGAGGGCCGCCCAGGAGTTGTTGTAGACGCTAACCCAGCGCAGGTCGCCGAAGACCCCGAAGGGGGCGATGGCGCTGGCCTGGGGAGCCAGGTCAGGATGAGCCCCGGGGTCGAGGCTCATGAGGGCGGCCGTCTCGACCAGGTTCAAACCGCAGCAGAGCGCCACCAACCTCCAGCGCCAGGACGCGTGCCGCCACCAGGGCTGCGCCATACTCGGCACTCGCTGGTCCGCTACCGCGGCCATAGGTCTACCATACCCCCGGCTTGGTCCCGCCGGTGCGTCTTAGTCGGCCTCCGCCGCCTTGTGCGAACATGATCGACGTGACCGGTCCGATCGAGCTCATTTCGCCTGACGGGCGCACGGTTTGCGGCATTGACGGGGCGACCGGGTCGCTGGTGTCGTTGCGGTCCGGTGAGGATGGCTGGGCGGTGCTGGCGGGCGCCCGGGCGGCGCGCCCGTTCGACTTGCTCATCCCGCGGCCCGAGCGGCGGCTCAACCGCACCCGAGATGTCGCTCAGGGCTCGCCCGTGGTGGTGGACCAGCTGTCCGGGGGCGCCGTCGAGCTGCGATGGGACCGCGTGGCGACGGGGCCGGAGGCCACCCACGACGTCTCGGTCGTGGCCCGGTACGCCCTGGAAGGCGGCGGGCTCGTCTGCACGGTCAAGATCGACAACCGCTCCGACCTAGTGGTCGAGAATGTCGTGTTCCCGTGCCTCCCCGACCTGCAGCCGCCTGACCGGGCCGACAGCTTCGGCTCGTTCACTTACTCGTACGGCACCGCGAAGCGGCACCGCCTGTGGCCCCATTTCGACAACGTGGTCGGCTACTTCGGCGTCGACCGCCCGACGATCGTTCAGGATGCCCACGCTTTGACCGTGCCTGGTTCGACCTTTGTCTTGCTCGAGGGGGCGGGCCGGGGCTTGTACGTAGGCATCGACGAGCCTCGCCCCGAGCTGTTGTCCTTTGTCTTCGAGCTGGAACCGGGCTACGGCGAGTCGATCGACTCCCGCGTGCCCGATGGGCCGACGGTCGGGGGCAAGGACGTGCGCTTGGAGCTTTCGCCCGTGCATATCCCGTACGTCATGCCGGGGGAGAGCCGGTCCCTACCCGGCGTCCGGCTGCAGTTCTACGTTGGCGATTGGCACGACGGTGCGGCCATATACCGGGCGCGCCGGCGCACCTGGATGGGGCCCTCCACGCCGCCCTCGTGGGCGTCCGAGCCCCATGCCTGGCAGCAGGTGCAGATGAACTCGCCCGAGGGCGAGCGGCGCTACCACTTCTCGGATCTTCCCGATATTGCCCGGGAATGTGCCGACGCAGGCGTGCGCGCCGTTCAGCTGGTGGGTTGGAACGACGGCGGCCAGGACCAGAACAACCCCTGCCATGATCCCGACCCCCTTCTGGGCGGGCCCGAGGAGTTGCGGGAAGCGATCGCCCAGAGCCAGGCGCTCGGGGTGAAGATCGTCCTTTTCACCAAGTTCGTCTGGGCGGACCGGGCCACCGAACGTTTCCGCCAAGACCTCGTCCGTCTGGCGGTGAAGGATCCCTACGGTGACTACTACGTCTATCCCGGCTACCGCTACCAGACGGTCACCCAGTTGCTCGACATCAACACCAAGCGTCTGGTGCCCATGTGCTTCGGGAGCGCCGAGTGGATCGATGTGTGCCGGGAGGAGTTCCAGAAGGTGCTCGCAACCGGCGCGGACGGCATGCTCTACGACGAGTGTTTCCACCACATGCCGGCCCTCGCCTGCTTCGACCCGCAGCACGGCCACCGCTACGGGGCGCCCGTCTATGCCCACGACGTCGACTTCGTCCGCTGGCTGCGCCGCCAGTCGGGCCCAGTGCGGCCGGATTTCTTTTATGGCGGCGAGGCCTGCACGGATTGGCAGCTCTCGGAGTACCACCTCTCCTACCACCGCAGCGAGGCCCTCGACCACGTCCCGCTCATGCGCTTCCTCCGGCCCGACGCGCTCATAATGACGGCGGTCACGGGCTTCGACGACCGCAACATGATCAACCAGTGCCTGCTTTACCGCTATGTCGTGAGCTACGAGCCTTACAACTTCAAGGGACGCCTGACCGATGTGCCCCTCACCGTCGCCTATGGCCGGCAGATGGCCTCGTTGCGCGAAGAGCTTCGTGACTGGCTCTGGGACGGCGAGTTCCAGGACACCGTCGGCGCCACCGTAACCGACCGCGCCTCGGGCCGGCCTCACGCCCCGTACTCGGTGTTCAAGAGCGCCCGGGGCTCGTCCCTGGCGGTCGTCGTGGCGAACTACTCGGTCGAGGCGGACGTAGTGGTGGACGTCGTGGCCGGCGGTGAAGCCCGGGACGGGAGCTACCGCCTGGTGGACGGGCCGGGCTGGCGGGGGGCCGGCGACGGCGTACGGGTGCCGCCCCGTTCGGCGGCGGTGGTCCTGAACCGGCCCGCGCCTGGGCCCATCTAGCCAGCAGGGCCGGGCCCATTTAGTTTTAGTCAGCGGGGCGGGTCGACTACCTGAAGATCGGACCAGGGCAGGGACGCCACCACTTTGTACTCCTGTAGCCCCTCCCAACTGGCCGTGATGGGGTCGGTGCCGGTATGGCCCTCGGCCGCCCAGTCGCTTGACTGTTCGGCTTCGAGGAAGACGCCCCCACCCTGGTCCGCGACGACGGCGCCATAGGTCTCGATGGCGCGGAAGACCATCTGGGCAAAGGGCGTGAGCCCCAAGGGCATCGGTGTGCCGGGGGCAAAGCGGAACCATTGGCCTTCGCCGGGTTGGCCGGGGTCGTAGCGGCAGTCGCTCCGGTCGGCAGGGTACACCGAGTAATTGCAACGGGGCAGGGTGATGCCGACGGCGTGGTTGATCGATCCCGACGCAATATCCGCTTGGGTGATCGTGACGGCGAGGTAGCTGATGCCGGTGGCGGACAGGCCGTAGGGGGACGGGAAGACGCCGTTCGAGGTCTTCGTGTTGAGCAGGCCGCCCCAGCAGGCCGAGTAACTGGTGGCGGACTGCTGCGAGACCCTCCACAGCTCCCAGTCGCGGTGGGTCGAGGGCTGCCAGATCACCAGAGGGTTATCCGACGAGCCGTTCAAGTCGGCCGTGGCAGGTATGGGGATCCGGTTGCCGGTGTCCGAAAGGAAGTTGTTGCACCCGTCCGCCACCGAGACGGCCACGTCCGGCTGGTTCGCGGGCACCACGTACACCGGCGCCGTGTTGACGCCGACGCTGCCGTAGTAGTTCTCATAGTCGGACATGAAATCGCTGACGTACTGGGCGGAGTTGGCGTCCGTGGCCCAGCCCTGCACGTTGGCGGCGAACAGGCTCGACGGCCACTGCGAGGCGGCCGTGGCGTCGAACGGTACGGGGGCCGTGGTGGTCGTAGTCGTCGGGGGGGGCAGCCCGGCCAGGGCCACATAGAAATGCTTGACATACGACGAGGTCTTGTTGCTCGCTATGAGGGCGAACGCGATTGTCCGGCTCAGGGCCGAATGGTTGGGCCCGATGACCGCGCTCGCCGTGAAGGCTGAATAGCAAGGCCGGCTCTTGGCGCTGTAAACGACGGGCACGGGCTGTTTGGACAGCAGCTTCAATTGGCACGTCGTGGTGTCCTCGACTTTGCCGGTGATCCTTACCGTGCCGCCGTAGCGTCCCAGCTGAGAAGGGTTGGCCGTGGCTGAGACGACCCGGGCCTGCGCCGGTTTCAGGGCCGACAGAGCGGTAAGCACGCCGAACGTCGGCAGCAAGCAAGCCAGCGCGATCCCCAGCACGAGCCTGGTTCTCAATGCCGGACCGGCCGAGCCCCAATGCCGGTGCCGGACGCCCTACCCCAGCCGGGGCCCGGGGCAATCAAGAACATGGCGAGCACTCTCACCCACATGGATGTTAGTGGCCGCGGCCTGCCCGCTTGCTGAAGAATAGGTGAGAGTGTGGCTGAAGGCCCGGCGATGGGGCCGTCGTTCGCTGCGCCCGTTCGCCCGAACTGGGCTCGGCTAGCCCGCCCGGGCCTGTTCCACGCATTCCGCCAACAGTTCCACCGAGCGCAGCCGGCCTTCAGTGGTGGGCGACGGATGAGCGACGATGAGCTCGTCGGCGTCGGCGTGCTTGGCAAAGGCCTCGATGTACTCGCTGACCTCGCCCGGTGCGCCGACGGCCGAGTAAGTCACCATCTGGTCGACGTGGCGGCCGGCCGGGGAGGCGAGGAGGGCGTCCGCTTCTTCGTCGGTCAAAGCCTGGCCGTGGCCGAACATGGCGCGGGCCCGGTTGCGTTTGGCCGCCAGGAACTGCTCCTGAGCGCCCGAACTGGTGCCCGCGGCGATGACGTTGACCCCGGCGATCACATAGGGATGGTCCAGCTGGACCGACGGGCGGAACTCGCTCCGGTAGGCGGCGACGGCGTGGTGCAGGGCTTCGGGCGCGAAGTGCGAGGCAAAGGCATAGGGCAACCCCAGGGACGCGGCCAGCCGGGCCCCGAACATCGATGAGCCGAGGATGTAAAGCGGGACGTTCGAGCCTTTTCCGGGCGTGGCTTCGACCCCCGAGACCTGCGTGTTGCCGCTGAGGTAACCCCACAGCTCGACGACGTCGTCGGCGAAGTGGTCTGCGGCCGCAGGGCTCCGCCGCAGGGCGCGCGTGGTGTTCTGGTCCGAGCCCGGGGCGCGCCCCAGGCCGAGGTCGATGCGACCGGGATTAAGCGCCTCGAGGGTGCCGAACTGTTCGGCGATAATGAGAGGGGCATGGTTGGGGAGCATGATCCCGCCCGCGCCAAGGCGGATGTGCCGGGTATGGGCGGCGATGTGGGCGATGAGGACGCTGGGGGCCGACGACCCGATCGTGGCCATGTTGTGGTGCTCGGTGTACCATATGCGCCGGTACCCCCACTGCTCGGCGCACCGGGCCAGCGCCACGCTGGCGGCGAAACTGTCACCAGCGGTTTCACCCCTGCGGATAGGGGCGAGGTCGAGGATGGAGAGGGGAATGGTCACGGCGGCGCCCTTCAGTCAATTGATAGGAACAACATAGGGCAGGCCTCAGGCGGCCCCGTACGGCCTACGATGTCCCATGGATCCAGCGCCCGGGCCACGGGATGTCCACCGCTACTCGGTACGTTGCCACTGGTCAGGCTCGACCGGTGCCGGTTATGAGGCTTACGACCGCGCCCACGAAGGCTCGGCCCCGCCTGCGGCAGGCACTCTCGGGCTCTCGGCCGACCCCGCCTTCCGGGGCGACCCGGGCCGGTTGAACCCGGAACAGCTTGTGGTCCTGGCGGCGAGCTCGTGCCAGCTCCTGAGCTTTCTGGCCGTCGCCGCCCGTGCCCGCATCGAGGTCCTGCGCTACGCCGACGAGGCCGAATCGACGATGCCCGAGGACGATCCCCCCACGCGCTTGACGTCCATCGTGTTGCGACCGACGATATGGGTCGCGCCCGGGACGAGCGAGGCGCGGGTCAGGCACTTGGTAGCCGTGGCGCACCGCGAGTGCTACGTCGCCAATTCGCTCCGCACGGAGGTCCGGGTCGAGCCCGCCGTGGTCGTGGGGCGCCCGCCGGCCCTGGCCGCGCCGGGCGGCGCTTGAGGACGGGCGACAAGCCTGAGGACGGGACGACAAGGCTGTTGGGCGCCAAGCGCGACGCGCGGGTGGCCGGGGGCGCAGTCAGTCGGCGAGGCCTGCTCAGTCGGCGAGGCCTGCACAGTCGGCGAGGCCTGCTTTCGATAGGGCATGTGACCACCTTGGTGGATCCGGAAAAGTCCCGAGCCGGCCTCATCGGTGCCAGGCGAAGTCTTCGGACCAGGCCAGGTAGCCGTAGAAGCTGTTGGCGTAGGTGCCCGGGCCCACCAGGTTGTAGGCGAGATTGATGGGGCTGCGTGCCCCGGCCGGCAGGTACTTCAGGAAGCCGCCCTGCACGTACAGGAGGCCGCCGGAGGTGGCGACCGGGTCGTGGGCGCCCGGGCCGGTGCCGGGGAGGACATGGGAGCCCGTACCCGCCGGGCTCGAGGTGAACAGCCGCTGAGCGCCATACCAGGCAGCCACGTTCTGGCTGGTCCAGGGGCCGGACGGGTCCCAGCTGCCGGTGCCGGCGTCCCCCGCCGTCGTGGTTGTCGTGGGCGGGGCACCGGCGCGGGCGGGGCCGACCGTCGGGGCCGTCACGTATACGAGCGAGCCCGCACCCGTCCAGGCCGGGCTCAGGCTCATGATTGCCGCGGCCGGCAGGGGCACGGCCCGGCAGGTGGCGGCGGGGATGGCGCACAGCTCGACGTGCTTGCCGGAGTACCAGATCTCGCGATCGCCGCCGGCCACCACCGCCACGGTCCTGCCGTTCGGCGACCACGCCACCCAGTTGCCGTGGACGAGCGTGGTGGTCAGCGGGCTCACTTTGAGGGTGGAAAGGTCGAGGCTGTCGAGGACCAGGCCGTCGGCGGCGACGCTGGACGACCCGGCCGGGTCGTCCCAAAACAACAGCCCGCCGCCGTCGGGCCACCAGCCGGCCAAGTCGACATAGCCGTTGTCCGCCAGCGTGTAGACAGTGCGGCCCGCCTTGCCGTCCAGGGGCGATATCTCGAGGTAGCCCTGGCCGGCCTGGGGTTGGTTGGCGGGGCCCTTTCGGTAACTGACGGCCAGGGCCTTCCCCGACGGGGCCCAGCTGAAGCCGATCAAGCCTGCATAGCCGGCGAATTTCCGGGGCGGCCTGGATCCGCTGGCCAGGAACAGACTGGTGGAGGTGGAGGAGGGCGGGGAGACAGCCGCGAAGGCCAGGGTTTCGCCGCCGGCAGCGGCCGGTCCCCAGGCGAACTGGACGACATCGGCGCCCGGGGCGCTGACCTGATGGGCGTCGGCCCCGTCGGACCGGGCCGTCCACAGCGTCGAGATGGCGGCTGCGAGCGCCGGCCCGGCCGGTGTGCGCAGGAACGCCACCCACTTGCCGTCGGGAGACCACGAGGGCTGGCCCGGCGTCCCGGGACCGGCGACGACATACGAGCGAGCCCCGTTGTCGAGCAGGCGCAGATGCCCGTCCGAGATGACGGCCAGCTCGCCGTGGCCCCGCCAAGCAGGGGCGGCGCCGCCGGCACCGGCGGGCTGCCAGGTGGCTTTTGGCGCCGCCGCGGCCGGAGCCCCGGTGGCACCGGCTCCTCCCAGAGCACCCAGCACCACCACGGCGGCCCAGGCCCCTACCCTGGCCCGGCGGCCGGGGTGATGCCCGGCCCGGGCTGATCGTGTTGTCACGGAGGGTATAACCCGCCCCAGGGGTGGCTCGTTCCAGGGCGCGACGGCCCGGTCACTCGGACCGCAGGCTCAATACGTTGACGGAGTGGGGCGGGAGCAGCACCGTGCAACGGTCGCCGGCGCAGCCCACTTCGCTCCTGGTGACGTCAACGGACCGGGGATGGTCGACGTCGTTGAAGGAACCCCGGTCGGGGCCGGTGACCGTCGCCACCTCCGCGGCGCGCTCGAGGCTGCGGCCGGGCAGCCAGATGGCGCACTCGAGCGGTTCTTCGGGATGGAGATTGGTGATGGCGACCGACGTGCGGCCGGCGGCGCGCTCAGCTGTGACCACGGCATCGCCCCAAGGGACCTGGACGGGCGAGCCGGCCTCGGTCTGCGAGGCGAACGACGGCGCGTTGACGTACGTGTCCATCACATCTGGGAGCGTGCTCGATGCGTAGAGGTCGCACACGTGGTACGTGGGCCGGAGCACAATGCCACCCTCGTGGGCGTAGATGGCGCCGCGCGTGTTGACCAGGGGCGAGAGGTTCGTCATGGCCACGCTGCGGCAGTGGCGCAGCGCCGAGTTGAGAAAGCAGGCGTGCAGGACGGCGTCCGCCATCGTGTACGTGGCGTTGTCGTCGTTGCGTTCCCACTCCGAGTAGTCGGGAGTGGCCCGACCGGCATGGCCGGGGTGATGCCAGAACCTCGGGTTCCACTCGTCGAAGGCGATCCGGGCCCTGCCGCTGAGCCCGACCAGCTCGAGCAGCTGTTCGGTCTGGGTGATCCGCTTCTCGGCATAATCAAACGCGGCCACCGTCTGCAGGTACGAAGCGTCCCCGTGCACGGCGTAGCCGTGGATGGCCAACAGGTCGAGCTCGGTGCCGGCGGCCCGCAACAGGGCCAGGTCCCAGTCCAGATCGGTGGCGGCGGCAGCAGCCAGTACGACCTGGTCGTCGACCCGGCGCATCATCTTGGCCGCCTCGCGCACGAAGCGGCCCCACTCGGGCGCGTCATGGGCGCCGATCTCCCAATCGCCGTAATTCTCGTTGCCTATGCTCCATAAACGGACGTTGAAAGGGTCACGGTGGCCGTTGCCCGCCCTTAGTTGGGCGTTGCGGCTCTGGCCTTGGAGGTTGCAGTACTCGACCCAGTCGCTCATTTCCTCGGGCGTGCCGGTGCCGGCGTTGCCACACAGGTAGGGTTCGGCGCCGACCTCGCGGCAGAAAGCGATGAACTCGTCGGTGCCGAAAGTGTTGGGCTCCTCGGTGCGCCATGCCTTGTCGTAAGAAGGGGACCGCTCCGGCCCGACCCCGTCGCGCCAGTGGTAGCTCGACACGAAGCAGCCGCCCGGCCAGCGTATGGTGGCCGGGCGCAGGCGCCGGACGGCCTCGATCACGTCGGTCCGCAGGCCGGACGCCTGCGAGCGGGGCGAGCCCGGTTGATAGATGCCGCCATAGATCTGGCGGTGGAAGTGCTCTAGGAAGTAGCCGAAGAGCAGAGGGCCCCTGGTGCCCAAGCAACGGTCCCAGTCGACGTGCAGGTGTAGCCGGGCCGCCGGTGCAGTCATAGGAACTTCTGTCCGATCTCGGCGAAGAACGCGGTCGAGAGACGTTCGAAATCGTCTGCGGTGAGGTTGACGGGGTCGCCGGTACCGAGTTTGAGCACTGACGGCTGAGGGACGAACTTGATAACGGTGCTGTCCCGCAGGGCTTCTCGGGTGTAGTGCTTACGGCCAAACATGGCGTCGTACCCTTTCGTCGTGGCGGGAGGAAATGGCAGCGGGCGGAAATGGCGGGTGCGGAAATGGCGGCGGGCGGAAATGGCGGGTACGAACGCCGTCACCGGCGCCCGCACCGCGCCCGGGTGGTCAGACGGTGACGATGATCTTGTGGGCGGACCGGTCCGTTTGCAGCGTCTTCAGGGCTTGTGCATACTCGTCCAGCGCGAACCGGTGCGTTATCAGGCCGGTGGTGCGGATCCGGCCGGACCGCAAGGCCCGGATGGCGGCGGCGAACGAGTTGATCTCGGCGAACGAGCCCCGGATCGTGATCTCACGGCGGAACACTTCGTACGGGCTGAAGCTGACGCGGTCGCTCGGCCTCGTCACCCCGAAAATGAGCACGGTGCCACCGTTGCGGGTGAGCGGCACGCACATCTCGCCGACCTCGGGGGAGCCGGTCGCTTCGACCACGACGTCGAAGCCGCCGTCGGAAATCTCACGGAGCCGGCGGGCTGTCCCTTGGGGGTCTTGGCGGTCGAGCAGGACGGTCTGGTCGACGCCCAGCGCCTTGGCCCGGTCCAGCTTGAACTGGGTGGGGGCGGCCACCGTGACATGGGCGGCGCCACCGTGCACCAGCAACTGAGCCAGGAGCAGGCCGGTCGGTCCCGAACCGAAGATCAAAGCGGTTACGCCGGGCCGGAGATCCAGGCTCTCCAGGCTGTGCATGGCGCAGGACGCCGGCTCCGCGAACACGGCTACGTCGGGGTCGATGCCTTCCACGGAATACCCAAATTGGTAGGGCACCGTGAGGTACTCGGCGAAGGACCCGGGCCAGTTGGTCCCCATGCCCTTCAGGTTGGGGCACAGCAACGTCCGTCCGCTGCGGCAGTATTCGCAATGCCCACAATTGATATTGGGGTTGACGGCGACGGCCTCGCCCCCTGAGAAGCCCACGACCTCGGCCCCCATGGCCTCTACCGTCCCGACCACCTCGTGGCCCGGGATAAGTGGGAACTCCGCAAAAAACTGGCCCTCATGAATGTGGAGGTCAGTCCCGCAGATCCCGCTTTGGAGCACCTTCACCAGGATTTCGTCAGGTCCGGGCCGGGGGAGTGGCACATCCTGCACGGCGAAGCTGCGAGGTGCGTCATAAAGGACTGCTTTCATGGGAATTGTTCCTTCTTTGTTGGTTCTACCGCTGACGATAGCCGCTAGACGAGCGCGGCCAGACGGGCCAGCGCCCGGCGCGCCCCGTGGGCGTGGAGCGAAGCGAGGACGGCCAGGTAAGGGGCCGCAAATCGGGAGTCGTCGGCCAGGTCCCCGAAGATGTCTTTCTGGCGGACAAACGCCAGCGGGTCAGCGGGGTAGCGTCTGGCGGCCGCCATGATCGCGTCCCTGCGACCGTCGATGACGTCGATGGCGTTCCCCTGTTCGTCGACGCCTTCAGCGTAACGAGCCCAGCCCGCCACGGCGGCCGCGGCCCGTCCCACCTCGCCCCCCCGGGCGAGCTGGTCGCGCACCACGGGGAGCAGGAACGTCGGGATCCGGTCCGAGACGTCGACGCACTGGCGGGCCACGGTGTCGCCCGTACCGGCGTTTGAGAAGCGCTCGATGAGCTCGCGTTTGTAGGTGGGCAGGTCGATACCGGGCACGGGCCGCAGCGTGGGCGTGGCTTCGCGGTCCATGTACCCGGCCAGAAGGCCGGCGAAAAGCGGGTCCTGGGCCGCCTCGTGGAGCATCCGGTAGCCGGCCAGGTAGCCCAGGCACCCCAGCACCTGGTGGCCGGCGTTGAGCAGGCGGAGCTTCATCATCTCGTAGGGCTCGACGTCGTCGACGACCTGGGCGCCGGCGTCCTCGTACGGAGGCCGGCCGTCGGAGAAGTCGTCTTCGAAGAACCACTGCGAGAAGGGTTCGGCGACGACGGGCCAACGGTCGGCGATGCCGAACCGTTCGCTGATCTCGGCCCGGTCCTCGTCGGTGGTCTGCGGCGTGATCCTGTCCACCATCGAGTTGGGGAAGCGAACGTGGGTGCGGGCCCATTCCCCGAGCTCGGGAGCCCTGGCCCGGGCGAAGGCGGTCAGGGCGGTGCGGGCCACCTGCCCGTTGGACGGGACGTTGTCGCAGGACAGGACCGTGAACGGCCTTATCCCGCGCCGGCGCCGGCGGGTCAGGGCTTCGGTGATCAGCCCGAAAACCGTGGCCGGACGGTCGTTGTGCAGATCTGCGACCACGGCGGGCGCGCTGAGGTCGAACCGCCGGGTGAGCGGGTCGATGTTGTAGCCGCCCTCGGTTATCGTCAGCGAGATTATGCGGACCGCCTCGTCCGCCATCCTCTCGACGACCGCGTCCGGGTCGTCGGGGGCGTAGAGGTACTCGACGATCGACCCGATGACCCGGGGCTGCCACGTTCCGTCCGGGTACTTGAGGACGAGCGTGTAGAGGCCGTCCTGGGACGTCAGGGCGTCGCGCATCCGGGCGTCCCCCGCCAGCAGCCCTACGCCGCAGATGCCCCAGTCCATGGCTTCGCCGTCGTTCATCAGCCGGTCGACGTACATGGCGTGGTGGGCGCGGTGGAAACCGCCCACCCCGATGTGCACGATCCCGGTCGAGACGGCTCGGCGGTCGTAGCGGGGGAGTTGGGCGCGGGCGCCCAATGCCTCCATGGTGCTGGCGTTGAGCAAGGTCATTCCGCCGCCTCCTGTAGTCGACATGCGATGCGCCAAAGGCTATGCCAAGCACGCCCGCAGGCCCTCAGGCGATCGAGCAGGCCCGGACCGTCCGCAGGAGCGGCGCGTAAATGCCCGGGGCGGCGGCGCTCTCGAAGGTCTCGATGGTGTTCTCGAGGTGTTCCGTGTGGTCGCCCCGGTGGGCGATGGCCAAGGTCACGAGCTTGAGGGACGCTTCGACGCCTCTAGAAGCCGGCGATGGCAGGGATGACCTCCTTACCGATCACCTCGAGCGGCGTGAGCTCCCAGACCCGCTGGACACGGCCGTGCGCGACTTGCACGCCGAGGGCCGCGAGCTCCTTCAGCTCGTCGATGACATGGCCGACGCGCTCGCCCTTTTCCCCGACGTCGAAGGTGTAGCCGGCCGTTTTCTGCACGTCTTCGTACGGGCGCCCCTCGGCTTGACAATGGGCGCGGAGCACGTCGAACTTGTGAGCGAGGCCGGGCCCGGGGAAGATATTGCACGCCTGGGCGTAGCGGGCCACGAGCCTGAGCGTCTTCTTCTCCCCGGAGCCGCCGATGAGGATGGGCGGGTGGGGACGGGACAGGGGTTGGGGGCGGTTGAGGGTGCGGGCCAGATGGTAGTGCCGGCCCTCGAACGGCCCGTCGTTGTCGCTCCACATTTGTACGCATATCTGCAGCGCCTCTTCGAGGCGCTCGAAGCGCTCGGCCACGGGGGGGAAGAACAAGTCGAGGCCGCGCGACTCCTCCTCGTTCCATGCCGCCCCGATGCCCAGCCAGGCCCGGCCCCCCGAGAGCACGTCCAGGGTAGAGACCATCTTGGCGAGCAGACCGGGGCTGCGGTAGACGACGCCGGTCACCAGGGTCATGAGAGAGATGCGCCGGGTGTGGCCGGCCAGGTAGCCGAGGGTGGTGTACGCCTCGAGCATCTCGTGCTCGGGGGGGCCGATGTGGCCGATCTGCCAGACGTGGTCCATCACCGAGAGGCGGTCGAAGCCGGCGTCCTCGGCCGCCTGGGCCACCTCAGCCAGCTGGGGCCCGAGCCGGGAGGGGCCGGCGGGCCAGGTGAAATCGGGTATGTGCAGTCCAAGTTTCATAGGTCCCTTCTATCCTGTGAGGCCGGGCTTCAGGCAGGCAACCTCCCTTCGAAGCAGCGCCGAAAGCGCGATCGGGGCGAAGCTCGCTGTTATGGCCGACGTCCGAAGCGGCGGCTGCCACCACGAACTTTGACGGGCCACGTCCCGAAACGGTTCTGGTCGTCTACGGGAAGTAGCTAGGCGACGATCGAGCGCTCGAGATCGAGCAGCGATCGTGGCGGTTCGAGGCCGATCTCGGCGAAGGCGGACCGAGCCCGGTGCACGACCGAGAGCGCCTCTCCCCGGCGGCCTTGTTGCAAAAGGGTCGTGGCCGCCCGCAGATAGCGCAGGTCGTCGTAGGGGGCGAACTCGATGGTCCGCTCGACGATGCGCCGGAGCCCGTCGAGGTCGCCGCGGCGGGCCGCTTCGGTGGCGCACAGGTCGAGGAGGTCGAGCAGGACCAACCGGGCCCGCTGGCGCGGTCTTTCAGCCCAGTCCTCGTACCGGTCCTCGGGCAACAACTCGCCCCGGTAGCGGGACATCGCCCCCCTGGCGATGGCGGTGGCCAGGGCCAGGTCGGTGGCGGCGAGCGCCTGGGCACGGCGTGCTTCGGCCAGAAAATCGTTGAGATCGACCCGCACCGCGTCATCGAGCACCAGCATGTCCCCCTCACGCACCAGGACGTTGCCGGCGGCGGCCCGCAGACGGTTGAGCACCGTCCGCAGCCGGTTGCGCCCGGCGTCGCGACCGACCTCGGGCCAAATTGTCTCGATGGCCTGTTCGGCGTGTACCTGTCCAGCGTTCACGGCGACGTACTTCAGGAGCTGCGCCTCCTGGCCGGCGCCGAGCGGCACGGGCCGTCCGGCCTCGGTCAGCTCGAAACGACCGAGTACCCCCAGGGATCTGGGGA
The DNA here is from genome assembly GCA_003158835.1 of Acidimicrobiaceae bacterium. GTDB lineage: Bacteria > Actinomycetota > Acidimicrobiia > Acidimicrobiales > Palsa-688 > Fen-671. The sequence continues at coordinate 2,627 of PMLI01000320.1, read as the reverse complement.
GGGCGTTGGCCTCGAGGGCCAGGGCGGCGGGTTGGCCTGTCTCCACCGCCAGGCCGAGAAGCTGCTCGGTGATGCCTCGTTCGCGGATGAGGGGGAGCTGGGGCTGCCCGAGCCGGGCGGCGTCTTCGAACGCGCGCGCCGCCAGAGCGCCCGCGGGCCGGTCCTCGCCCCGGCGGAAGGCGGCGAAGGCTCGTAGCAAGGTCACCCGCCAATATTCGCGGGGGTCGATCCGACCTTGGGCCGCGCTCAGCAGGCGCTCCTCGGCCAGGACAGGGTCGCCGTGCCGGGCCTCCAGGGCAGCTTCGGCCAGGGCCACGAGGTGCCCGGCGTCCTTCGGTTCGGCCTTGACCCGGGCCAGGTACTCCCAGGCCAGGGCGGTGTGCCCGACCCGGTCCAACAAGTCGGCGGCGTCGGCCAGGAAGTCGCCCGAGGCCGGGCCCCACCAGGTGTCCCTGTGGAGCTCGGCTCGCCGGAGGTGGTCCAGGGTGGCCTCGGCGTCCTCGCGGTACGAGGCCAGGACGGCCAGTTTCCAATGCGCCTGGGCGCGGAACAGCTTGCTGTCGAGCTGGTCCGCCACCCGGAACACCTCGTCCGCACTGGCCCGACAGACGTCGTCCTGGCCGAGCTCGGCCGCCACCCAGGCCCGGAAGCACATGACGTACGCCCAGCGCCGCGGCCGGTCCGTCACCAGCGTCAGCGCCTTTTCCAGGCGGTCCATGGCTGCCGCGGCGTGGCCGCGTGCAAACTCGATCGAGATGGCCCAGTAGGGCGCGAGCGCCGACACGGCCGAACGCATCCCCAGTGCCCGGTAAAGGTTGGAGGCGCGCGTGAAGCATTCCTCTGCTTCGGCCAGAGCGGCGTCGTCCCGTCGGCCGGCGCCGTCGAGCTTCCAGCACAGGGCCTGGCCGAGGGCCTGGTAGGCGCGCGCCCTAGTGAGCTGCTCGCCGGGCTCGGCCTCCCGAAGGACCAGCCGGGCGGCATCTTCAGCTTCCTCGTGCCTCAACTCCCTACTGAGGTCATGGACGAGCTCGACCGCGATCGCCCTTTCCAGGGGCCTGTCCCCGGCCCGCCTGGCGATAGCGCGGGCGCGTTCGAGAAGCACGGCCCCCTGGTCGAACTGGGTCGCCACCCGGCAGCTCCGGGCCACCAGGAGCAGCACGTTGGGGTGGGCGTCGACGACGTCGGGCGGGAGCTGGTCGAACACGGCGTGAAGTTCCAGGGCGTCAATGACTTCCACCACTTCGGGCGGCGTCTCGGCCAGCATGGCGGCGGCTTCGCCTGCGTCGCCTGAGGCCAGCAGAAGCTGGAGCGCCCATCCCAGTTCGCCTCGCCGGCAGTACTCCTGTGCCGCCCTGCGCATCGCGTCCGTGCTAAGGGGTGAAAAGGTGGCCAGGTAGTCCCGCACCGGCCCGGGGAGGTCCCACCAGGAGCCTCGCGCCGGCGTGAAGGGGATGCCCGCTCTCAAGCCACGCTCGAACAGCCCTTCCTCTCCGGTGGCCAGGTCCACCAGTTCGGCATCGAGCAGCGGCAGGCGGGCGATCTGGGCCAGCAGTGGCCGGCATGCAGGGCCGAGAGCGATGACGGCTTCGTCGAGGATGGCGGCGACGGCGTCAATGGGATGGCCGGGCCCGATGGCCGCCTCTGCCATGGCCCCGACGGCCTCGCCGGTCCTGGCCGCCCTGGCGGCGGCCAGGACGGTGGCGGCGGTCCAACCGCCGGTGGCCCGGTCGAGGACCTTTGCCACGTGCGGGCCGATCTTCAACTCGAAGCCGGAGCGGCACAGCTCGAGCGTCTCGTCGGCGGTCATGGCGAGGTCGGCCGACGTGAGATGGAGGTACTCCGCCCGGCGCAGCCGCGCCGCCCCTTTGGGGAGATGGCGAGCCAGGACGACGAGGCGCTGTTCAGCCTGCAAGCGCTCGGCGATGTGGTCGATCAGCTGGCCGGCGTCGACACCGGCGTTGTGGGCGTCGTCGATGAGAAACGCGCAGGACTCGCCGGCCAGGGCGCTGACGAGGGCGTCGACGGCTCCGAACGCGTCGTCCCCGGTATTGGCGGCGGACGCCGCCGCGTCCGTGAACCCGGCCTGGAGCACGGCGGCGCGCAGTCGGGCGCCCAGCAGGGGGGCGGTCACCCCTTCGTGCTCGAGCTGGACGTCGATGCCGATCGCCCGCCAGCTGTCTACCAGCTCGGTGCCGAGGACGCTCTTGCCGTAGCCGCCGGCGGCTTCGACGACGATGACGTGGTAGTTGGCGCAGCGGTCGGTGAGACGGGGCCTGGGCACGTGGTGCGGGGGAAGGCGGCGCATCTCGGGGGCTACCTCTGGTTGGTCGAGTGGTCCCGATGGCCCACGGGTGCCGGCGGCGTTGTTGGGCCTTCCACGCAAGTATAGAAGTGTCCCCTGTGCGGCCCCGGAGGCTGTTGGCTGACGCGTCAAGCGCACCCTCGCGCCGCGTCGAGCCACGCGCTCTCAGACTCAGAGAAGTCCCAGCCCCTGCGGCGGCAACCAGCCGGGCGGCGTCCACGCACCAAGGGGTGGCGATCGTCATGGCCGGTCAGGCCCACGCCCCCTCCGGGGCGCGCCAACGGGGCCGGTTCGGGACCGCTTTGGTATATACCTGCGAAATAAT
>PMLI01000403.1 GCA_003158835.1 Acidimicrobiaceae bacterium | reverse complement strand
TTGTCAGCGGGGAACGTTGCGGCGTGCTGCAACCGCCGGAGGACAAAGATGCCGCGCTGTTCCCGGAGACCTTCGGCGGCAGGTGGGCGCTCATTCACCGGCCCGCCACGGCCATGGCCGGGATGGGGGCGCACGTATGGATCTCTTTCAGCCCGGACCTGAAGCACTGGGGGGATTCGCGCGTGTTGTTGCCGGCTCGGGAGGGTGGCTGGTGGGACGCCGGAAAGGTCGGGCTCGGCCCACCGCCCCTGCGGACCACGATGGGATGGCTCGTCTGCTACCACGGGGTACGGACGACTGTCTCCGGATCCCTCTACCGGGTTGGGCTGGCACTATTGGATCTCGACGACCCCTCCGTGGTCTTGGGCCGCGGCAACGAGTGGGTACTGGGGCCGCGGGAGCCTTACGAGCGCCAAGGCGATGTCCCTGGCGTCGTGTTCCCGTGCGGTTGGGTCCTGCGCGACGATGGCGATACCCTGCACATGTACTACGGAGCTGCCGACAGCGTCGTGGCTGTGGCCGAGGCCAGCCTGTCGGAACTCCTGNNCCGTGATCGGGTACCCGATCACGGAGGGCGCGTCGGGCCATCGCGCCACGCTCGGTGCGCTGTCTATCCGGACGCTCAGCCGCTCAAACGGGGTGCCGCCGCGGCCATCATCCGGGCGCGCTGGACAAGGCTCTGGTGGTCGGGTCGCTTCAACGCCAGCCGCCGCCAGGTCACCATCGTGGCCCCGGCCACGGCCAGGCCGGCCACGGAGAGGCCGGCCACGCGGGGCCCGGCCTTGCGCGCGATAAGTTGCGAGGCTGCCAGTAGCGACGCCGAGGCCAGCAGGCCATCGACCAGCCGGTCGACGGCGCCGTCGACATCCCGCACCCGGAACTCCACCGCGAGCTTGCCGCTGCGGAGGCCCTCGAGAGCGGTGAGCACTTGATCCGGAAGCGACTCGATCAAATGCTCCCAAGACCGTGCCATGTGAACGGCGTGGCGAGCCATGCGCTTTGGGTCGAACTGTTCGCCGAGCATCTCGTGAACATAAGGCGCGGCCAACTCTGTGAGGGAGACGTCTATACCAACGCCTCGCCCAAGGCCCTGCAGCTCAAGCATGACGCGGAACAACAGCGCCAGGTCCGCGGGGAGCAGGAGGTGGTGGTCGTGCATCATGGCGGTCCAGCCGGACAGGACGGCTGCGACATCGACGTGGGCTATGTCGCCAAGGAAGTAGCGGCGCAGCCAAATGCCGATGTCCCCACGGAGCTTCAGCACATCCACATCCCCGGGCGGGGTGGACATCTCAAGGATGGTGTCGGTGAGACCATCGACGTCATATGTCCCGACGGCGATGACCAGGCTTTGGAGCTGGGCACGGCGCTCCGCCGTGATGTACCCGACGTCGCCAAAGTCGAGAATACCGATCCGATGCCCGGTCAGGAGCAGGAAGTTCCCCGGATGGGGGTCGGCATGGAACACGCCGTCGCGGAAGATCATCTCCAGATAGATCTCGATCGCCCGCCGGACGAGCCGGTCTACGTCCCATCCGTCGGCTTCGAGCGCCTCCCGGTCGGTGAATGTTTGGCCAACGATGCGGCTCATCGTCAGGGCCCGCCGGCTGGACAGGTCCGGGTACGGCGTCGGGATGGCGACGTCGGGCTCAGTGGCGAAGTTCTTGCCAAACTGTTGCAGGTTCCCGAGCTCCTGGCTCATGTCGATGGCACTGCGCATCATCTTGTCGAACTCTTCCACGACGATGGCTGGACGGTACCGGGCAATCTCCCGGTCCTGTTGCTCGAGGAACTTGGCGCAGGCCCGCATGAGCTCAAGGTCCTCGGCCACCCTCCGCTCCACGCCGGCGTGGAGCACTTTCACCACGACATCAGTGCCGTCGTGCATGGTGGCCCGGTGCACCTGCGCGACCGAGCCGGAGCCGATGGCGTCGGGGTCGAACGAAGCGAACAGTTCCTCGATCGGCTTGCCCAGTTCGGCCACCACGATGGCGGTCACCATGTCGCCGGCGTCGGGTGCCACTGCGGCCTGAAGCTTCTCCAGTTCGGCGGCCATGGCGGGACCGACCAGGTCAGGACGGAGGCTGAGCATTTGACCAAACTTGATAAAGGTTGTACCGAGTTCCACTAGGGCGCCTCTGAGGCGTTCACCGGTGGAGAGCGCGGCGATGTCGGGGCTCGTCAGTTGCCGGGCGATCTTGACGCCGGGAATGGAGGCACCGCGGCTCGCCCATTCGGCGAAACCGTACCGGGCGAGCACGTGGGCGATCTCGCTGATCCTGCGATGGTGCTTGGCCACGGCCGCCGTAAGCTGGTCCACTGCGGCTCCTCATCGATTGTTCGCCGCGGCCTGGGCTCTGCTGACCCCAGTGCTGCGAAATGTCGCGTTACCGAGGTCTGGAGTACCGCCCCCAGCCAGCACCTGCCGGCTCGACACGTCAGGGACTTAGTCGTGTCACCCGTAATCATATACGCCATTTGGGCCAAGGGTGCCTGCGCAACCGGCCTGTGGCCATTGTCGCCAACGGCTTTGGCATCGTGCCTGTGAGACGGCCGGCTGGGAACTGAAGAACCCAGTGGTGCTATCTTGAAGTGGTCAGCGTTGCTCCGGGCCCCGGCAGCGCACGCGATTGATGCGCGCTTACGAGGGTGGTGTTGATGCGATGCCTAACTGGACCATCGTGGCTGTAGCGGACGAGCTAGTGCTCCGAAACGCGAAAAGCAGTCGCGCCCGGCGAGTTGGGCCGAAATTGAAGGCGAGGAGACTGGCATGTCCGAAAATGGTGATCAGGCCAAATGGAGCGCTGCTCAATGGCACGGGAAGATGCTCGTCGATCGCGACGGCGACAGGATCGGCAAGCTGCAAGATGTGTATGTCGACGTGGAGACGGACGAGCCGGAGTTCGGCACGGTCAAGGAAGGCATCATCGGCCGTCACTTGACCTTCGTGCCGTTGGGTGGCGTCCACGTCGGCCCCGATGACCTGCGGGTCAGTGTGACCAAGGAGCAGGTCCGCGCTGCACCCGACATAGAGATGCACGGCGAGGAGCTCTCTCAGGATGACGAGTCAGCGTTGTACCACCATTTCGAGATGAACTACACGCCGCCTGACACCCCGAGCGGACGCCGTCTCGCCCGGCGCTGACCCAGGTCGGCGGCACCGCCGGCTCCGGTCAAGACCCTCCATCGCGGTGAGGGCTCGCTTTCGCCTGAAGGAGGACGTGCTTTATTTTGCACGGGGTTCTCCGGTCGGGTCAGCCGCAAAGTTGCAATGCGACCGGTGCCGGGTTCGCGGCCGCGAGCCAGGGCACTATGTCGACCGGAACTCCCGAAAGAGCCGCCTTCCGGATGAGGTCGTCCACCACGTCGTCGTTTACCCCGACTGCCTCGGGGTCCCATGTCACGTCGAGGGCCCGGTCTTCGTCGCTGAGCCGGGCCGGGATGGCGTAGCCCTGGTCGACCCACAGGTGCCGGGCCCGTCCCTCCAGCACCCCGTCCCAACTTTTGGCTAGCCCCCACACGACTGGACCAGAGCGCTCGGCGGCCTTTAGCGAGCTCACCTGTCGCACCCGGTGCTGGGCCCTCCATGCGGTGAGGATGGGCTCGGCCAACTTGGCCAATTCGTCGGCGCCGGCGCGTGGATGGTCGCCCCGGACTTCACCGATGACCGCGCCGGCGTGGCGGGAGGACGACCGGAACCCCGCCAGCAGCCGAGCCGGTGCCACCACCACTACCGGTAGTTCCCCACTGACGGCGACCCGTTGGTCCAGTGCCCGCTCGGCGGCCTTGATGGCAGCCCCGCCCCGGGCGAGGGCTGAGGTCCAGCGCCCGGGGTTGGGGCCGCCCTCGCCCGGGTTGCGCAGCGGGCGGGGAAAGGAGGCGCTTTGGTCGGCCCCGGTCGGGCCCATGACCTCGACCATCTGAAGGCCTCGGCCCTCTAGAACACGGGGGAAGTTGCCGCTAAGGGTGACGAGCCGGTAGCGGGGGAAGTGCTGGAGGGCGAACAGGATGTCCCTGGTGGCGAAAGTGGGGTCGACCACGGTGCGCTCTCGAGGCGCGAAGGGGAGCCGCACGATTGCCATCTGCCGGGCGCTGACAAATACGCCGAGGCCCTCGGCACTGGGTGAAACGTCGGCGGCGCCCACCGCTCGGGCGAGCCTTGTCTCCAGGGACGCAAGTGGGTCGCCCCGAACCTCTCGGTGGAGCCGCTCAAGGGCTTTTCTGGACAGGCGGTGAAGACGCCACACGTCCAGGGGGCTCAACTTGGAGGCAGGGGTGGTGCCCAGCAGGACCGAGATAGACGGGTCGGTCTCTTGGCCTTCGAGGTCCTTCAGAAGCGACCAGTCCAGAACCTCCGGCCCGGCGCTCACCACAGCGTCGACGAAGGGCCCAGTCCCGCGGCGGCCAGGGTTATGGAGCTCGCGCCCAGGTTCGGCGCTGGGCCCCCAAGGCGGGCCCCAAGCCTCACTGTGCTCGACGCTCATGGCAGCTCCTTGTGGTGGCCGGTCCTTGTGGTGGACGGTGTTCTTCAGTGGAACAGTGGTCCGTGGTCGCGTCGTCGAGATGGCATGGAGATGGTGTGGAGACTCCCGGATAGGCGACCGTCGCTCGCCGGCACCGGTCCCAGTGGGTGATACTGGGCGGGGAGGTGGGTGATGGCCGCGACCGTGCTGTTGGTCGAGGACGAGTACAAGCTGCGAGAGCTCCTTCGCTCCTATCTCGAGCGCGAGTGACTGGTGGTGCTGTCGACCGGGTCGGGAGCCGAGGCGCTCAGCTTCTCGGAGAACTCCCGGGTGGACCTGGTCGTGTTGGACTTGGGCCTGCCCGATATCGCCGGCACTGAGGTGGCCCGGGAGCTTCGGTCCCGTTCCGACGTGCCCATTGTCATCCTCACCGCCATGAGCGCGGAGAAGGACCGCATCGCCGGCCTGGAGCTTGGGGCGGACGACTATGTGACCAAGCCTTTCAGCCCAAGAGAACTGGTCCTGCGGGTGCAGGCCGTGTTGCGCCGTGGACGCTTGCCCCAAGAGGCAGGAGGGCGGGTCGCCTACGGGGACGGCGAGCTCGTCATCGATGAAGGCCGCAGAGAGGTGTTGGTGCGCGGCCTGCCCGTTGAGTTGACCCCGACCGAGTTCGGGGTCCTGGTCGCCTTGGCGGCGGCGCCGGGACGGGTGTACTCCCGGTATGAGCTCATAAATAGGGTTCGCGGTTATGAGTTCGAGGGCTATGAGCGCACGGTCGACTCGCACGTAAAAAACCTGCGCCGCAAGGTGGAGGCCGACCCGGCCCACCCCGAAATGGTCGAGACCGTGCTCGGCGGCGGCTACCGGCTCGGCCTGCGCCGCGACCCTTGAGAGCAGGCACCGCCATAGGCCTCGGGCCTCTGGGTAACCGCGTGGCGGCCGCCTTCGTGGCCGTCGCCCTGGTCGCCCTGGCCACTTTCGGCGTGATGACGCTGCTCATAGACCGTTCCGACATCGCCGGTCTGGCCCGGTCCCAGCGGTCCGAGGCGACGACGGCCATCATTTCCTCCCTGAAGAGCCTCTACCAGGCCAATACCGGCTGGTCCAGAAGCGACCTGCAGCCGGTCGTCGCCTTAGTGGACCTGTCGGGGGCCGCGCTGGAGCTCGGCTCCCCGACCCGGGCCGTAGTCCTGCGCGCCGGGCCGCAGCCGCTCCTCGCCTCGACGAGTGCGCTCCGCTTGACGCGCGCCGTGGTCCTGGACGGCCGGACCGTCGGAGAAGTTCAGCTGGCCTTCCCGGCCGGGGGCCTGAGCCCGGCCGACTTACGTTTGCGCGACAGCCTCGAAAAAGCGGCCGGGCTCAGCGCCGGCCTAGCGGTCTTGGGGGCATTGATCGCATCGGGGTTTATGACGCGGCTACTGGTCCGTCCGCTGCGGCGGATGTCAACAGCGGCGAGGGCGGTGGGAGCCGGCAACCGGGAGGTACGTCTCGGGCACGACATGGGGCCTGGCGAATTGGGCGAGCTGGCCGTCGCCTTCGACGCCATGGCCGCCTCCTTGGACGAGCAAGAACAGCTCCGTCAGGCCATGGTGGCCGACGTCGCCCACGAACTGCGTACCCCGATCGCGGTGCTCCAGGCCGAGACCGAGGCTCTGGTGGACGGGGTCCGGGCCGCCGACCTCGAGGCCTTTACCTCTTTGCACGACGAGGCGCTGCGAATGGGCCGCATGGTGGAGGACCTGCAGGCGCTGGCTTCCGCTGACGCCGCCGGTCTCAGCCTGGAGCGCGTCCCTGTGGACCTGGCCACGGTAGCCTCGGAGGCCGCCGGCACTCTTGCCGGGCGCTTCCGCTCGTCGGGGCTCAAACTGGAGCCCTCTTTGGAACCGGTGGTGGTTATCGGCGACGCCACCCGCCTCCATCAGGTCTTTTCCAACCTGCTCGCCAACGCCTGCAAGTTCACGCCCGCGGGTGGCGAGGTGCGCCTAACGGTGAGCGCCGAGGGCTGGCGCGCCCGCATCGAAGTGTCCGACACCGGCCCCGGGATCCCTCCGGGCGAGCAGGACCATGTCTTCGACCGCTTCTACCGGGGCCGCGCCGGGCGCCGGTCGGGGGGCAGCGGGATTGGTCTTGCCGTGGTCAAGCAGCTGGTCGATGCTCATGACGGCGAGGTCCTCCTCGAGACATCTCCGAGCGGCGGAGCTCGCTTCGTGGTGCTCCTGCCGAGGGCGCCAACAACGATGGCCCATAGCTGAGGGCGGTCACGCCTCAGCCATTTTGGCCCTCCGGTAGCCCTTTACCTGGGGCCCCCGAGGCGGCTCCGGCGCTGAGTCTCCACGGCATCTGCATATCGTCCTCACCGGGCCTGCAAGGCGGCCGCTTCTACTGTTCCCGGGCGCCCCTTCCGCTTCCCGGGGCGCACAGACCGAAGGAGCGACAAAGAAATGCCTCACAGGACTTCAATTACGGCCGCACCGGGCCTCCGCCGGCCCTTCATAACAGGCCCTGCCAAGGCGCGCCCGGGACCGGCTTGCGGTCGCCGCCGTGCTGGCCGGGCCCTGGTCGCGGTGGCCGGGCTCACCGGGCTCTTCGTCAGCGGCGTCGGCCCACCGGCAGCTTCGGCTTCGGTCGTGGTCCAAAGCCAGCCCTATCTGATCGGAACGGGATCGGTGGGCAACGTCAGCGTTTCTGCCCAACCCAATACGGCGGCCGCCACGGCTACCTACAGCATCGGTTTGTCCACTCCTTTGGCCCTTGTTGCCGGCAGCGATGCCATCACGGTCAACGACCCGTCTGCCGGCACGACGTTCCCAGGCGCCGCCAGCAACTACTTCGTTATCGATAACACCCACCCCGGCTACAGCCAGGGCGCGGCATCGGTGTCATTGGCCGCCGGTGCCCATAGCGCCTACGTCGGTTTGCGAGTATCGGTCCCGGCCGGGGACTCGCTCACCCTTGCTGTCATCGGGGCCGTCAACCCAGCCGCCCCCGGGAAGTACAGCTTGGACCTTTCAACCTCCAAGAGCACCAGCCCTGCCGGTAGCCCCAACTACGACATCGTGGCTGCCGGCCCGTCGTTCTCGCCGACCGCCAGCGTGGCGCAGCCCGGTGCCACCGCCACGTATGCCGTGGGGACCTTCACGGCGTCCTCGGCGCTGAGCGCCGGTGACCTCATAGCCGTCACTTCGTACGCCGGCCCGGGGGTGAACGATAACGTCGCTTTCCCGAGCGTAGCGACGTCCTACCAGGTCATCGACGTCACCAACCCGGCGGCGAGCGGTCAGCCGGGCTCGGTCTTGCTGGTCGCGCCCGGGCTCGGGCAGAGTGGCCTGTCGGTCCTGGTCAGGGTGCCCCACAACATCACCGCGGGTGACCGCCTTTCGGTGAGCATGGCCGGGGTGGTCAACCCCTCCACTTCCCAGAGCGACACGGTCACGGCGGCGGCCCCCAGTTCGGTCACACCGGTCAGCGCCATGTTGGACATCGGCATGTCCGTTTATGACCTAAGCCTCTCCGTCTCACCGACTACGGCGGGCGCCACGGCGGCTATCTACACCGTCGGCTTCGAGCCGACCACGACCCTGCCTGCGTCCGCTACCGTCACGCTGGTTGCCCCTCCGGGGACCTCGTTTACGGGCTCGTCGGTCATCTTGACCGACATCTCGCACCCATCAAGCTCGGGCAACCTGGGCCCGGCTTCGCTCACGCTGGCCACCTCGGGCGGGTCGGCCACGGATAACAAGGTCACCTTCTCGGTGCCCAACAGCGTGTTCGCCGGTGACCAGGTCGTGGTCCAGCTCGTCAACGTGACCAACCCGGTCGAAGGGAGCTACGGGTCGTCCAACACCCCGATGTTGATCTCGACCAGCACAGACGTCGTGGCCGTGAGCCTCCCCGGCTACAGCGTGACAGCGGCTCCGGCTGTAGTACTGCCGGTGGTAACCACCAGCTCGGCGTCTCCCGGCGCACCCGCCAACTACACCATCAGCGGGCTGCAGGCCAGTGCCCCGATCGCGGCCGGTAGTGCAACCATCGAGCTCAAGGCCCCGGCCGGGACACTGTTCCCGGCGCCCTCGTCCGCGTACGTGGTGGCCGACCTCACCGACAGCTCATTGTCCTTCGTGCCCACGGTGGTCTCAGGTGCCGGCAGCAACGATGTCGTCCTCATGGCCAACCGCACGGTCCCTGCCGGTGACAACCTGTCGATCAGCATCAACGGCGCGATCAACCCGGCACCGGGAAGGTACTCCATGTCGATCGTCGCCGATGTGCGAGGGGTAACGATCGGCACTGCCCCCGTTATCACCAGCGCGGCCAGCCTGCGGGTGCTGCCCGGGCAGTACAACACTTTCACCGTCACGAGTGCAGGGTTGCCGGTCCCGGTCCTGAGCGAGTCCGGCACCCTGCCACCCGGCCTGGCCTTCACCGCTCACAACAACGGGACTGCCACGATCTCAGGGTCCCCGCCCGCGAACGCCGCAGGCATCTATACGGTGACCATCGCCGCCAGCAACGGCGTGGGCAGCCCGGCTGTCCAGCATCTCGTGGTCATGCTCGCCCCGACGACCACCGCCACGACACTTTCGTCCTCGGCTAACCCCGCCGTGGTGGGCCAGGTCGTGACCTACACGGCCAAAGTAGCCCCCGCGCCTGACGGAGGCACCGTCAGCTTCCTCGACAACGGAGCGCCGGTACCCGGCTGCGACAAGGTCACCGTCAACGCCACGACGGGGCAGGCGACCTGCGCGACAACGTACTCGTCCAGCAGGAACTTCGGAGTGCAGGCGTTCTACTCGGGCCACGGTCGTTTCGGGCCCTCTGGCTCAGGCGTGTACACCGAGGTTGTCAATCTCGCCACCCCCGGGTACTGGCTCGCCACCGCCAACGGCCAGGTTTACGGTTTGGGAGGAGCGCCCTCGCTCGGGGGCGTGACGACCTCGCCGAATACGGGGCCCGTCGTGGGTATAGCGGCGAGCCCGACCGCCAATGGTTACTGGGTGGTGACGGCCAACGGCTCGGTCAGCGCCCTAGGGGACGCCAAGTACTACGGCGACCTGCCCGGCCTGGGCAAGCACGTTTCGGACATAGTGGCGATGGCGTCCACCACCGACGGCCGGGGCTACTACCTCGTGGGTGCCGACGGAGGGTTCTTCACATTCGGCGACGCCAAGTTCCACGGCTCGCTCCCCGGCATCCACCTACACGTTAGGGACGTGGTGGGGGTGGTGGCCACCCCGGGCGGTGAGGGTTACCTACTGGTGGGTTCGGACGGCGGTGTGTTCACCTTCGGGACTACGCGCTTCTACGGTTCGCTGCCGGGGATCGGTAAACATGTGCACGACATCCGGGCCATTCTGCCTTCATCCACGGGAAGGGGTTATGTACTCGTCGGTTCCGACGGTGGCGTCTTCAACTTCGGCACCGGAGCCAAGTTCCACGGTTCGCTGCCGGGGGAAGGAGTTAAGGTCTCCGACATCGTGGGCATAGCCCTGACCCCCGACAACNNATGGCCGGTGCCGACGGCCGGGTCTTTGGCTTTGGTAACGCCGAGGTCCAAGCCGAGCCGGCGGGGATGGCTTCTAACTTGCCGCTGGCGGCGATCGCAGGCACGTAACGTCGCTCCTTCCCGCCGCGCCGGCGGCACCGGTGGGCCTGGAAAGAAGAGGGGACGCCCGGTTTGCCCGGGCGTCCGTTGTCGTTGGTGCCGCACAGCTTGCTGCCCTGCCGTCAGGCCAACGACGGATCCACACGTTCTCCATACGTCCTTGACCCTGCCTGCACCCGGCGCGGATTGGATGACCGGGTCACTATCGGTCAGGAGGCTGAGATATGGCTGTTCACCGCGATGAGTACCCGGTCGCCTGGCAGCTGCCCGAGGAAGATGAGCAATATCCCGGTCCGGGCGCGTGGCGCGGCGACGCCCCTGATGACTCGAAAGAGCCACTCGCCGCCTCTGGACGCCTCTTCTTGGTCGCCAATCGCCAGGACGGTTTCACGGAACTGGACTGGCGGGCCGCAGCTGACCACTTGGCCCCGGTCCACCAGAAAGATCGGTCTTCCGAGGTGGATCTCGGTCCCACCTCCGTCTTGGATCTTCGGTGAAGTCCGCTTCGGGCGCTCTGGATGGGTTATCGAGGAACCCATCGCCAGGATCACGATGTGGTCTCAGCCCGGTGGGCGCAGGGCTGCAACGACTGCTTCGGGGTCGTCACAACCCACGATCAGCTGGTCGAACTGGGCACCGTCCAGATCGACCCGCACACCGCGTGGGGTGTTGTGATGAACCACGGCGAAGATCTTGGCTTGGCGAGAGATGAAGGTACCTATGGCCGCCGACCCGGGAATACGCGTACCGACACGAAACCCGTGGACCGCGTTCATGGCGTCGTCGAGCACCTCGACTGTCCTGACCGATCCGACCGGCACCCTGACCTCTCCGTGAACGGCTTCCATCCTCTCCACTGCTCTCAGGCGCACCACCAGCTCGTTACCATCAACTACGAGCTCGGCCATGTCGTCCTCCTTCCCTGCCTTGTGCCGCGATGGGCCTCGGCTTGGGCTCCGTCGACGGCCACATCGATTACCTCGCCTAGGTCGCAGAGGCGCTCAGCTTGTCGTGATGGCGCCCGACCAGAGGGACGAACCAGTTTGACGCAGGCGGTCTTTTCACCGCCGAGGTCTAAACTAAAGACACTCTTCCCCGGTCCGAGAAAATGGGAGGCACCCAATGTGGGGAACAGGGCAGAGGTGGGGTTTAAACCCGGATGATCTTGAGCCCGGGCACCTCGACGTAGTCCTCGTCTTGGGTCACGACCGGTACCGCTAGCGACATAGCCGTCGCGGCAATCCAGGAGTCGTTGACTGGCATCCGCTTTCGCATATCTCGCAACAGAACGCGTAGGCGTGCCCAGGCCTCGGCGACGGACTGGTCCACGGGCAGGGGCTCGAGGGCCAGGGCTTGGCTAAACGTTGCCAGCCGTCGGTCGCGGGTCTCCACGTCGACGGCAGCCAATACCCCCGAGCGCAACTCCCCGACCGTTATCACCGAGATCGCCAACTCATCAGGTAGGTCGGTCTCGGCAAGAAGGCGGCCGGACTCCCTCGCAATAAACACGCTGGTGTCGGCTATGCCGCGGCTCAACGCAGGTCGTCGGTCGTGTCGGGAGCCAGCTCTAAGAGCTCCTGAGACAGGCCGGGATCAGCTTGGCGGCCCGAAAAACGGTGCACAAACTCGCCCCGTGTCACCCACCGGGGCCGGGAGCCGATCGGTCGCAGCACAGCGACCCGTCGCCCATCGACGGTGATCACGACGTCTTCTCCTGCCTCGACCCGGCGCAGCAATCCCCGGGTGTCGTTGCGCAGTTCGCGGGAAGCGACCTCAACCATGCTCCGATTGTAGCACACCTGCTACGCGAGCCTTGGAGTGAACCGCCCTCTGACGCCGCCCCGCGCTCGGTCGGAGACCGCTCTGGCTAGGTGTAGGCGGGCGGACCTGATGAGATGGTGGCCATGACGGTCATCAAGATCAACGCCATAACCGTGCCCGAGGGACCGGGGGACGAGCTGGCTCAGCGCTTCGCGGCGCGAGCGGGAGCGGTCGACGGCCAGGACGGCTTCGAAGGGTTCGAGCTGCTCCGGCCGACCGACGGGCGTAACCAGTGGCTAGTGGTCACCCGGTGGCGGGACGAGGCCTCGTTCCAGGGCTGGGCGACTTCACCGGCGTTTGCCCACGGGCACGCCGGGGCCGATCGGCCCGCCCGCCACGGCGGCCCGGTGGCGGTCGGGTCGGAACTGTGGTCCTACGAGGTGGCCGGCGGTTCGCCCGGTGGGGCGAACCCTTAGGGCCTACCTGCCAAGAGGTCCGGTGGTGGCGCGCAACTAGGCTGGCGCGGCAGTGACGACCGTGGCCACAGTCGCCTCCGGGCTCAGTAAGCGGTACAGCCGGCGCCAGCCCTGGGTCCTCGACCATCTCGACCTACGTTTCGATCCAGGCACGCTGACCGTCGTCGTCGGCGCCAACGGGTGTGGCAAGTCGACTCTGCTGCGAGTGGTGGCCGGCGTGAGCCGACCCACCGAAGGTCTAATCACTCAGCGCCCGCGCCAGGTGGGCTACGTACCTGAACGCCTCCCGGCCCGGCTTCAGATGACGGGACGCGAGTACCTGGCTCATATGGGCCGGCTGCGTCGTCTGGACAGCGCTTACGTGGGTCGTCGCAGCGAGGATCTCGCTGCTCGGTTGTCGTTGAACCCGGGCCTGGACGTCCCGGTCCGGTCCCTCTCAAAGGGCAACAGCCAGAAAGTGGCCCTGGCCCAGGCTTTCCTGGCTCCCCTAGGCCTCCTCCTCCTGGACGAACCTTGGAGCGGTCTCGACGCCAGCGCTTCGGAGGGGCTGCGCGAGGAAGTGAGCTCGGCTCGCAAGGAGGGGACGGCGGTCGTCGCCACG
>PMLI01000167.1 GCA_003158835.1 Acidimicrobiaceae bacterium | reverse complement strand
GCCGGCCGTAGGCGTGCCGGCCGTCGACATGCCGGCCATGGACGTGCCCGGCCGCCTGTCCCGCCTGCGAGCGGCGATGGGCGGGCACGGCCACGAGGCGCTCCTCGTCTCCAACCTGGTCAATATCCGCTACCTCAGCGGCTTCCGCGGCTCGGCCGCCCTGCTATTGGTGCGGCCTGACGACGCCGTGCTGGTGACCGACGGCCGCTACGGCACCCAGGCGCCGGCCCAGCTGGAGCGGGCCGGCGTGGCCGTCCGGGTCGAAGTCCGGCCCGCCCGAGCGCAGGGCGAGGTGCTGGGCGAACTGGTCCGGGGTTTCGCCCGCCTGGGGCTCGAGGGCGAGCACGTCAGTTGGGGCCTCCAGCGCCGCTTCAGCCAGACCTGGGCTTCGGACGTAGAACTGGTGGCCACCAAGGACCTGGTCGAGCAGCTGAGACAGGGTAAGGACGCCGGCGAACGGGCCCGGGTGGCGGCTGCGGCCGGGATCGCCGACCACGCCCTTCAAAACGTTCGGGGGATGCTGGACGCGGGGCCGTCCGAGAGCGACTTCGCCCTGGCGCTCGATACCGAGATGCGCCGGTTGGGGGCGGCCGGGCCGGCGTTCGAGACCATAGTGGCGGCCGGACCTAACGGGGCCGAGCCCCACCATCACTCCTCCCCGCGGCCGGTCGGGCGCGGGGAACTCGTGGTGGTCGATTTCGGGGCGGTCGTCGACGGTTACTGCTCGGACATGACCAGGTCCCTTTGGGCCGGCCCCGGGCCCGGTCCCGGGCCTGGTCCCCGAACCGGGCGAGGGCCGGCCGAGTTGGCCCGGGTGTATTCCGTGGTGCTCGCCGCCCAGGAGGCGGGGCTCGCCGCGGTGGCGGACGGGGTGGCGGCGGCCGAAGTGGACCGGGCCTGCCGTGATGTGGTGGGAGCGGCCGGCATGGGGGAGTACTTCATGCACGGGACCGGCCATGGCGTGGGCCTTGACATACACGAGGCGCCGTGGGTGGGGGCGGCATCGGAGGATATACTTTGCTCCGGTCAGGTAGTGACCGTCGAGCCGGGCGTGTACATCCCTGGGCTCGGCGGAGCCCGCATTGAGGACACAGTCGTCGTCACCGGCTCCGGTTGCGAAGTACTCACCTTGACGCCGAAACAAGCCTAGGCACGGGCCCGGGCCACGACAATGGAAACTTGAGAAGGGGCGCCACCATGGCCGCTGTGTCGACGAACGATCTGAAAAACGGAATGACCCTCAACTTGCCGGAGGGTCTCTTCTCTGTAGTCGAGTTCCAACACGTAAAGCCGGGCAAGGGGGGCGCCTTCGTGCGAACGAAGCTGAAAAACATGCGGACGGGCGCCGTGATCGACCGTACCTACCGCGCCGACGAGAGATTGGACCAGGCCATCATCGACAAGAGGGAGATGCAGTTCCTCTATACCGACGGCGGCGCCTACGTGTTCATGGACAACTCCGACTACGAGCAGCTGAATTCGCCCCGCGAGGCGCTGGGCAGCGCCGCCAACTACCTGAAGGAAGGGGACTCGGCCCTGCTGCAGTTCTACGGGGGCGAGATAATCGGGGTGGATCTGCCCGCCGCGGTAGAGCTCACGGTGGCCCAGACCGAGCCCGGCGTCCAAGGGGACCGGGTCTCGGGAGCGAGGAAGCCGGCGGTCCTGGAGACGGGCATCACGGTGCAGGTGCCCCTTTTCGTCAACACCGGGGACAAGGTGAAGGTCGACACCAGAAGCGGTGAGTACCTCACCCGCGTCGGGAGCTAGCCCTGTTAGGGCCGGGGGGCCGGCGCGGCGCTCGCGAGCGTGCGCTCGAACTGCTCTACGAGTCTGAGCTGAAAGAGCTGGGCGTCAGCGACTTGCTGGCCGAGCTGCCGGTGGCGCCCCAGCCCTACGCGGCCAACCTGGCCCGGGGGGTCGAAGAGCACCAGGCCCGCATCGACGAGCTCATCTCGCGCCACGCCATCGATTGGTCTTTGGACCGGATGCCGGTCGTGGACCGGGCGCTGGTGCGCATCGCCACCCTGGAGCTCGGGTGGCGGCCCGACGTCCCCACGAGCGTTGTCATCTCAGAGGCGGTCGAGCTGGCCAAGGAGTACTCGACCGAGGACTCGAGCGGGTTCGTCAACGGCCTGCTGGCCACTATTGCCCACGAGCTCCGCCCCGACGAGGATAAGCTCAACGTCCAACCGTGAAGCCCTGGGAGCCGAGATCACCCTGGCGGCGCCGGCGACGCCGCTGCCGCCCTCGCTGGCCGGGTGGCTGGTCGAGATGAGCCACGGACCGGGGGCCCAGGTTGGCGCGTGAGCGACAAGTGCTGCTGCGGGGAGGCACGGTGGTGGACGCCACCGGCTCCCGGGTCGCGGACGTGTTGGTGAAGGGTGAGATCATCGTCTCGGTGGCGGCCGGCGCCGGTGCGGAGGCGGCGCTGGCGGGCACGGTGGAACTGGACGCGGGCGGCTGCATCGTGGCCCCGGGCCTGGTGGACCTGCACGCCCATCTGCGAGAGCCGGGGGGGGAGGAGGCCGAGACGATCGAGTCCGGCGCCCGGGCGGCCGCGCTGGGGGGCTACACGGCAATAGTGGCCATGCCCAACACCCAACCCGCGGCCGACTCTGCCGCCGTGGTCCGCCATGTGCTGCACCTGGCCGAAGGGGCGTGCTGCGACGTCCGCCCCGCCGGTGCCATCACCATCGGCCGCCAGGGGCGGGTGCTCGCCCCCCTGGCGGAAATGGTCGACCTCGGGGTGCGGATTTTCACCGACGACGGCAACGGGGTGCAAGACGCCGCCCTCATGCGCCGGGCCCTCGAGTACGCCTCCGGCCTGGGGGCGGTGGTGGCGGACCACTGCGAGGAGGCGTCACTGGCGGGGCCAGGTTGCATGAACGAAGGGGACCTTTCCAGCCTCCTCGGCCTGCCCGGCCGGCCCGCCGTCTCCGAGGAGGTGATGGTGCTGCGGGACCTCGCTCTGGCCCAACTGACCGGCGGCCGGCTCCACCTGTTGCACCTCTCGGCGGCTGGTTCGGTGGCTGCGGTGCGCCGGGCTAAGGCGGCCGGGGTCGCCGTGACCGCCGAGGTGACGCCGCACCACTTGGCCTTGACCGAGGAGGAGGTCCGCACCTACGACACCGTGTTCAAGGTGAACCCGCCGCTGCGGACGGCCGACGACGTGGCGGCGCTGCGCCAGGCGCTCGCCGACGGCACCATCGACGTCGTCGCCACCGACCACGCGCCGCATCC
>PMLI01000593.1 GCA_003158835.1 Acidimicrobiaceae bacterium | reverse complement strand
TGCTCCGGTGTCTCCACCGGCCCGCATGACTATAGCAACCTCGAAGCAGCGGCGCGATTCAGCCCTAGGCTTGGCGAGCGGTCTCCTCGAGACGCTCCACGTACGCGCGCCACCAGTCCGCGTCATGGTCCGGGAGGTTGCTGTTGTCGGCTCGCAGACCAGCGGATCCGTCGATCAGCTCGCGGACGATGTCGGCGTGGCCGGCGTGGCGGTCGGTCTCGGCCACTATGTGGACGAGGACCTGGTGCAACGTCACCTCCCGCCGCTCCGGCGGCCACCACGGCACCAGGCCGATGACGTCGAGGCCCAGCGCGTCGATCGTGGCGTCCGAGTGCGCCCACACCCGGTAATAAAGGCCGACTATCTGTCCTCGTGGCTCTTCAGCGGTCGCCCACATGTCGGCATTGGGCTCGGCGCCGTCGTCGTACCAGGGCAGGGGTTCGTCGAAGGGCCTGCCGAAGGTGGCCCCTAGGTACCCCGCCTCGACACTGGCCACATGTTTCACCAGCCCCAGCAGGTTGGTGCCGGTCGGCACCAGTGGACGGCGCACGTCGTACTCGGAGAGGCCCTCGAGTTTCCAGACCAACGCCTCACGGCCCGCTTGTAGGTAGCGCTGAAGGTCTGCCTTGTGACCGGTTAAATCCATTTGGGCAGTCTACGAAGTTCCCGGTGATCACGGGAGCTTGTGCATCTTCATAATGGACAAGCCCTCGCAACGCCAGGTTCGCAATGGGTGGCCTCGGAGCGTCAGGCGCCGACGTTCTCGTCAGCCTTGGGCTCAGGCGCCCGGCTTCTCGTCAGCAGAACCGAGCTTCCGCAGAGCCATTCGCTCGTGGAACCGTCGGCGGCTGTTGATGAACTTCTTCGCGCCTTTGACGGCTCGCGCCATCCCTCGATGGCCGTTTGTGAAGTCGTGCCAATGCGCGCCTGGAACGAGCGGTCGCTGAAAGGGTCGATGCTTCCCCAGCCCTGCATCGACTTGTGCGTTGGAATGTCGGCACGAGCCACACGTCCGCCGCGATCTCCTCCCTCATGCACTGGCCCGTGGGGCCGACGGGCGGAAGTCCCAGGCCGATGTTTAGCGTGGCGCAGTGTTGGCCGGCGCCTACGTCACGAGCGATAAGAAGGTGCCCGCCGTCGATGGCGGTACTGTGCGCGTCGAAACCGGCAGGAAGAGCGGTCCAGACCAGCCCGGCAGGGCGAGCCCGGACGCGCTGACCAGTGCCTGGGCGCTCAGACCAGCAAGGGTGACGGCAGACGCCAAGAAGCCAGCGAGCCATTGCCACGAGAAGGCACCGACAGGGACAAACGCAGGCCAACGCAGCGGCCTTCAGGCCCCTCTCAGCCGGCGGCGCTGGTTCGCGGACGCGTGGGAGAATCGCGGCCATGGGCTCACCGCAGACGCTGAGCGAGACTGACCGGCAGCTCGTCGCCGTGTGGGCGGCGGACTGCGCGGAGCGGGTGCTGGGCTTCTTCGAGGCCGAAGCCCCGGGGGATAGCCGCCCCCGCGAAGCGATCGCCGGGCTCCGCGCCTTCGCCCGCGGCGAGCCTCGCGTCGGGCCGGCGCGCAGACTTGGCTTCGCGGCTCACGCTGCCGCTCGTGAGGTCACCGTTCCGGCAGCGGTAGCCGCCGCTCGAGCCGCCGGGCAGGCTGTGAGCACTGCCCATATGGCAGCTCACGCCTTGGGTGCCGCCGGCTATGCCGCTATGGCGGCTGGGCTGGCCGCCCCGGACCAGCCGAACGCTGTCACCGAGGAGACCCGCTGGCAGCTTTGCCACATGCCCCCGGCTGTCAAAGCCGCCCTGCGACAACTGCCGTCCGTCGTCGAGCGTTCCTCCTTGCTCGGTTCCTCGGGCCTGCTCGGCAAGGGCCTGCTCGGCACGGTCATCGGTGATCTCCAAGCCGGCCTGGGCGACCCGGCCTAAGCGGTCAATCCCGGGCAATAGTCAGCGATTGGTCTGCTCCGACGAGATCGGCTGCTCAACCCACGTGGCGTGCGGGTCGGCACGCGTGAGGACCTCGTGGCTGTCGCGCACGAGGACCATGATGGGCGAGCACGGGCCCCGGGCCCCGAGCTGAGACGACAGCACGGAACACCCTGATGGCGCAGCCGGCCACAGTCGGTGGCAGGCCTCTCGCGACGGGGCGCATGAGCCCTCAGTTGCCAGACCGTCAGGCCAGGTCAAATTGGTACCTCACTAGAAATGGTGGTGGCCGCCCCGAGCGCATCAGCCAGGTCCTCGATTGGGGTGTCCCATATTGGCCGCGGCAGGCATGTCTGATTACGGTGACAGCGCTCGCGCCTCTTTTCAGCCACACCATGGGCGAGATCCGAAGGGCCGGCACCTTGTTCTCTGTTGCGGGAGCGCCCACGACCAGCCGAGACCGGGCACTGGCGCTCCCAGCCACTCCTCGCAAGTCGACGGATTTGGTCGAGGCAAGCCTGACGTCAGGCCAAGGCGACAAACGAGTAGCGGTCCATCCCCTCGTCGAAGTCGGTGTCGATCTCGCGGAACCCTGCGAGCTGCAGGCGCCGGCGAAGCTCGTCCACCGTACGTAAAGGGACGGAACCTGATCTCGTGCTCGTGCGGCTCCAGCAACTCGCCGTTGTCGAAGACGAAGACCAGGTGGGCAACGTGGACTTAGTCGAACGCTTGGGGATCTCCCAGGCGTACACCACGGTGCAGCGCCTTTCCCCACGCGTCACGGCCTGGTCCGCAATCTGGACGACCCGGTGGTCGGAATGGAGATTCTCCCAGTTCCGGGGGTCGACCACGACGGCGCCATCAGGGTTGAGCACACAGCGAAGGCCGCTTCGCGCGTCAACCATGGGCCCGGCACCCGCGGCGTGCACAGCGAATAGCCGATGCAGAGGACGGCGTCGAAGCGCTGGCCCGTCGCGGTGGCGAGCTCGGCCCACTCAGAGCAAAGGACAGGGACCGCCAAGCCCTCCCGCTCGAAACGAGCACGGGCCTGAGCGACCATCTCAGCACTGCCGTCCGCCGCCCACGTGTTGAACCCTCGCCGGGCGAGCACCGCCGCGTCCACGCCCGTCCCGCAGGCGCATCGAGCACCGCGCTGGTAAGGGGGAGCCGTTCGAGCAGGCGTGCCGTGGCCGGCTGGTCGATGGCGACCCCGCACATAAGCTCCTCGTCGTCGAACATCCAGTCGTAGTCGGCGGCGAGAGCGTCGTACGGCTGAGCCATGGGCCATCATCCTGCCCTACGCCACGAACCCGACCGGTGCGCTGTCATCTGGAGCGCCATACCTGGTCCCCGCCAGCTCCCAGGTACGGCCTGTCCGAGCCGGTGTGCGCTCCTCCAGCTCGGGCTCCCAGCCCCGAACGTGCCGTCGGCCGTCCCCGAGCCCAACACGGGTACCGGCCAAGAAGAGAACCGGTACTCTGGCCAAATGAGCGAGTTCAGGCTCGAGACGGCACGCCTTGCCCTCCGGGACTGGCATGAGGCGGACCGGGCTCCCTTTGCTGCGATAAACGCCGACCCCACGGTCATGGAGTTCTTCCCCAAGGCGCTGTCGGCCGCGGAGAGTGACGCCCTGATCGACGTGTTCCAGGCCGAACTTGATGAGAACGGTCATTGCCCCTGGGCTGTCGAGGAGCTCTCGACCGGGGCTTTCATCGGCTTCGTCGGGCTCCACGCCGTCCCCGCCCAGCTGCCGTTCGCGCCAGGGACCGAGGTGGGATGGAGGCTGGCGCGTTCCTATTGGGGCCGGGGCTACGCGACCGAGGCGGCCGTCGCGGCAGTTCAGTTCGGCTTTGGATCACTGGGGGTCGACGTCGTCCTGTCGTTCACTTCGGCGGTCAACCTGAGCTCACGTCGGGTCATGGAGCGTCTGGGGATGTCTCACGACGAGGCCGATGATTTCGACCACCCCAATATCGCTGAGGGTCACCCGCTCCGGGCCCACGTGCTCTACCGCCTGCCCAGGGGCGACCGGCCTGGGTAGACCAGGCGGCACGACGAAGCCGAGCGCGGGCTGGGTCAGGAGCCGGTCGTTCACTGCCGCCTCGAACAACCGTCATTGCGTGGGCACTTTTGCTAACCACAGGCGTAGTGAAGAGCCCGAACAATCACCTCTATTGGAACCGGACAAGGCCAAACATAATGTGCGCACGTATTGACGGTGCCGAATAACGGGCCGGAGCGTGGCCGATTGAAGCGAGATCGGCACCTACGCGTGCTCACAGCTCAATTAGCCCGCGGAGCGTGGACTGGCTCCAACACGCGAAGGAGCGCGTACGCTGCGATTGTGGCGGCATCGACGACCGCCCCGGT
>PMLI01000212.1 GCA_003158835.1 Acidimicrobiaceae bacterium | reverse complement strand
CCCTGAGCTGGCTTCGGCTTGGGCGGCCACCTTAACGTCGGTGCCGCCAGCCACGGCATCGCACGCGAAGGCTTCCGAGAGCTCGCTTGTGAGGACGAGTTTCTCCCAGCCCGGTATTGCCGGCGCCAGCAGGACGCCCTGGCCGGTAGGGATGCCGAAGGTGGATGCCCCGATTGCCACCAGGTGATCCCCCCGCCCAGCCGCCTCCAGTAGCCGTCGGGCCAGGGACAACCCCTGGTGGAGGTTCCAGCGGGCGCCCCGTGACGGTTCGGTGCGAGTCGTGCCCTCGGCCAGCCGCTCGCCGTGTAGCTCCGCCACCGCCGCGGCGATCTTCGTACCACCGAAGTCCAGCGCTAGTACTACCGGAGGTTTCACGTCGCTTCTTTCCTCCATGGGCTTGTCCTTGGACCGCGCACAGACCTTCACCATCCATGGACCGAGATCGGTAAGAAGCTATCCTTTCCTATCTGCCTCCGCATGTTAGTCTGAAACGCAAGGATGTCAAACACCCCCTTTCAGCACGTCGTCCGGTTCGACGGCACACCGGCGGGGCACGCGGCGGCCGTAGCCGCCCACCGAAGCGCACCACTCGACAGTGCCCCGTTGGTCTCTCGTAACCCGCTCATCGGCGGTGGCGCCTTCGTCGCTGACGGCGCGAACGTGCCCGTCTCAATCCCTTGGTCTGAGCTCCAACGCAAGCAGGCGCCCGGGCCTGGCAACCGCGGGCCCGTCAAGTTGGTACCGGACAGACCCGCTCCAGCTGCTCCCAAACACCGCCTGGGGTCACATACCCGCAGAGCGAACGGGTCGCCTAATCAAGACATGCCCTTCGCCGCCAGCGACGCCGCCCACCTATGACGCCACCACGATCGGCGTACGAGCCGGAGACCACAGAGGTGCCCGCTGGCGTAGAGGGCTTGTCGAGGCAATCCCGAAGGTGGATAATGACAACCAACAGCAGAGCCAACGGTCGGCAAGAGCACAAGGCAGCGAAATTGACGAACGGGACGATCTTAGCGGCAAGGCCACAACTCATCCGGGCTATGAACGCGGAAACTGTTCTCAACCAAATCCGCATGTTCGGCCCACTCACTCGACCCGAGCTCGCCCGCGAATCGGGGCTTTCCAAGCCCACAATTAGCCTTGCCCTCGAGACGCTCGAACGGCAAGGGCTCATCCATATATGCGGGCTGCGGAGCGGCTCGAGCGGTCCTCGGGCATCGCTCTACGAGATCCATCCAGAAGCCGGTTTCGTACTCGGGCTCGACGTGGGCCGCCATTATCTCCGCGGCGCACTGGCGGATTTATCGGGGACGGTACGTGCTCGAGGCGAACGACAAGTCGACGACTCCAGCAGTGCTGTGAGGGTCTCTGAGCTGACGCTGCTCGCTAAGGCGCTCACGCGCGAGGCCACCGTCTCCTGGTCCGATGTGACACAGACCGTAGTAGGCAGTCCGGGAGTCTACGACGCTCAGCGCGATGTGTTACTGATGGCTCGCGGCTTGCCCGGTTGGCAGCGAGCCGGCTTGATCAGCGACATCCGAAAGGCCCTCGGCACCTCGACTATGGTAGAAAATGATATTAACCTGGCGGCACTCGCCGAGCAGGAGTTCGGGCACGGCAAAGGCATCAATACCTTCGCTTTCGTCTCGGTTGGCACGGGTGTGGGCCTCGGCCTCATTATCGATCACCAGATCCATCGCGGTTACCATGGGGCAGCAGGCGAAATCGGGTTCTTGCCTATTTTCGACGATAGGGCGTACGATGCGACCGACGCCCGACGACGCGGTTCATTGGAAGCGTCGGCGTCAGGCCCAGCAGTTGTGCGTGCGGCACGGCGCAGCGGGATGGGAGGCGCGCTGTCCGCCCGAGCCATCTTCGCTGCGGCGAAAGGCGGCGACGAACGAGCCATCTCGGTGATAGAACATGAAGCCGACTCTGTGGCAAGGGCCATCGCAACGGTCATTGTAGTCGTAGATCCCCAGTTGGTTGTGCTGGGAGGCGGCATAGGCCGTGCACCCGGCTTTGCTGATTCCGTCGCCGCCAAACTGCGCCAACTCGTTCCGGTTATGCCTGAAATGCTCGTGAGCAAGCTCGGAGAAAATGCCGTTGTGGAAGGTTGCCTGGCAGCGGGGAGCCGACGGGCCTGGCAAAGTGTCGTCGAGCGTATCCAACCGTCATGAGCCTAGACGTTCTACCACTCCCTTTCGAAAACGGCGATATAGTTTGCGACCTTTACACGTTTCCCGACTTAGAGGTCGTGCCGATAGGTTCCCATCGGGCTGCGTCAGAATTGTCAAGCTGCGTCTGAATAGGTCCGCACAGAAGGAGAGTTACGATGCGTATCGGCCTAGTGGGAGCTGCGGACATCGCGATCAAGGCGATCATCGAACCTGCGATGATAGTCGACGACGTCGATGTGGCTGCCGTAGCAGCGCGGGACCCGCTGCGCGCCGGGAGATTTGCGTCTGAACACAGTATCGCGACCGTGCATGCAGACTATGAGGCGCTGATTGGTGATGACTCCCTCGATGCAGTGTACATAGCGCTGCCAAACAGCCTTCACGCCGAATGGTCGATTGCCGCTATGGAGCGTGGCCGTCACGTCCTGTGCGAGAAACCTCTGGCAGCAAACGCGGCACAAGCAGTACAGATGGTGGAGACGGCGAGACGGACGCATCGCGTCCTATTGGAAGCGTTCCACTGGCGCTACCATCCAGTTGCTGCCCGCCTTATTGATCTCAGTCAACGAATCGGCCATCTCACGCACGCCAGTGCCTACTTCAATGCTTGCGCGTCTCTAGACGACGTGGCATACCGTCTCAACTTGGGTGGAGGAAGTTTCATCGATCTTGGGTGCTATTGTGTGCACCAGATCCGGGCCCTCGCACGCGAAGAGCCGCATGTTGTGAGAGCCGCGGCAACCGAGGGACCAGACGGCATCGACGTGACCATGGAGGCGGTCTTGAGTTTTAGCTCAGGACTAGACGCCGTTGCCCGCACCTCGATGGTCGATAAGGGAGCAACCCTTCCTCAATCCATGGGGTTGCACCTACAGGGAACTGACGGTTCTCTTGACGCCCTAAACCCTATGGCACCACAACTCGGTCACAGGATAGTGGCGAAACTTGCCGACGGGTCCGCTGTAGACGAGGTACTCGGATCAGGCACAAGCTACGAATACCAACTTCGAGCATTTCAGACATATCTTGAAGGCGAGGGAGTTCCCTTAACCGGTGGTCGTGACGCGGTGGCAAACATGACGGTTATCGATGCCGTGTACCGTAGCGCGGGGTTGCCACTCCGTCGCTAGCAGGGAGATGATCTTGGCGCGCTGCANNGAGGCCACGAGATTGAGCTCGAGTCCTTGCATGACGAGGGTTCGCTTTTGCAGTGGCAAACTCAGATATTGAGGTCCGCGGTTACTGGCCCGAGGACGGTCAGGATCATCCCCAGAGCCATAAGACCTACGAACTTCTTGGTGACGAGTCGCAGCCGGCTCACAAGAACACTCCCTGGTTGTTGCTCATGAAGTGTACGCCTCGGGCCGGCCCGCTCCATACGTCGGCCGGCAACCGGCGAACGACAACTGTCAGGTTCGGCTCATCGACTGAGCCGGGCTCGCAGCAGTGCGTCCTCTTCAGGCTCATCCAGGTCGTCCTTGGTGGCCACGAAGTTCGGGACGACGTTCATCTTGGGCTCGAAGCGGGACGGCCCTGGCGAAGGCCCGGTTCCCGGGTCGCGTAGAACTTCTCCGGCCAGTTGTCAACGAGCCGGCCTCCTGGGATGACGCGAAAGCCCCTAGGGCATCACTTCCTAGACAGACTCCCGTACGACCCGTGGGCATTCGACCCGGAACCGTGAGCCCTTAACCGGGAGACCCCTCTCATCTTGCTCGAGAAGCCATTTGACGCTCTGGTAACCCAGCTCGTAATGAGGCAGCGCCACGGTCGAAAGTGCCGGTCGTAGGTGCGCAGCGATAATCTCTTGGTTGTCGAACCCGACCACGGCAATGTCATCCGGGACCTTTATCGACCGGTCCTTCAGCAGGTCATAAAACCCCATAGCCATCCGGTCGTTGTAGCAGAAGACCGCCGAAGGCGGGTCGTCCAGCCCCAACAAGGCAAGACCAGCTAGGTATCCTCCCTCCTGCTCGGGCAATGCCTTGATTACGAGTTCGGGCGCGAAGACAACCCCGTGATGTTTGAGCGCCGCCTTGTAGCCTCGGAGCCGACCGGTCGTGCCTGGCGCACTAAGTGAGCTGCTCATGAACCCGACCCGGCGATGGCCTTTCTCGAGCAGCATTTCAGTGGCCGACCTGCCTCCTTGCACCTCGTCCGGCACGAACGAAGTGATCGTGTCTCCACGCACGTAGCAGTTGGCGAGCACCGCCTCGGCCTTGGTGAGTTCATCAGGCGGGTGCACCTCCCTGTGGTACCAGGCTGAATAGACGATCCCCTTGACCTGGTGCTCCAACATCATCGTGACGGCCTCGTGCTCGGCCCGAGGCTCCGAGCCCGTGTCGGCGATCAGAAGGACCTGCTCGTGCTCCCAGGCGGCGTCTTGCGCGCCCCGGATCAGCGCGCCCGCGAACGGGGTGGTGGCGATGCCGTCGGCCACCAGGCCGAGGAAGGAAGAACTGGCCAGGCTGAGCTGGCGTGCCATCGCGTTCGGTCGGTACTCCAACTCGGCAACGGCCGCCAGTACCCGATAGCGGGTGGCGTCCGAGACCTTCGAGGTGCTCTTGCCGTTGATGACGAACGAGGCTGTGGCGAGGGACACGCCGGCGCGGTCGGCGACGTC
>PMLI01000418.1 GCA_003158835.1 Acidimicrobiaceae bacterium | reverse complement strand
GCCCCAACATCTTCGAGTGCTGGGCGGACGGGACGGCGACGTTCATGATCAACGGCGACCGCTGCACCCGGGCGGGCGGGTTCTGCCAGGTCGACACGGCCAAGCCGCTACCGCTGGACCCTGACGAGCCCGAACGGGTGGCCGAGGCCGTCACCCGGCTCGGCCTGGCCCATGCCGTAATCACCTGTGTCGCCCGCGACGACCTCGAAGACGGGGGAGCGTCGGGTTTTGCCGCCACCATCGAAGCGGTCCGCCGCCGGTGCCCGGGAACGGCGGTGGAGGTCCTCATCTCGGACTGCAAGGGCGACCCCGCGTCCCTGGAGAAGATTTTCGAGCGCCGGCCCGACGTGCTCAACCACAATGTCGAGACCGTCCCCCGCCTCCAGCGGGCGGTGCGGCCGTCTGCCTCTTACGCTCGCAGCCTGGCCGTCCTGGCCCGGGCGGTGGCGGCCGGGCTCACGGCCAAGTCGGGCATTATGCTCGGCCTGGGCGAGGAAGAGGACGAGGTGCTGGGCGTGTTGGCCGACCTGCAGGCCATAGGCGTCAGCATCGTCACCATCGGCCAGTACCTGCGGCCCACCGCCACCCATCTCCCGGTTGTCCGCTGGTGGGCTCCGGCCGACTTCGCGCGGATCGCAGCCGCGGGGCAGGCCCTGGGCCTTGGCCGGGTCGTGGCGTCGCCTCTCACCCGGTCCAGTTATCACGCTCGCCAGGCGGCCGCCGGCGCGCTCAACGCCACTGGCCCCGTCACCGGCCCTGGCTCCGGTACCGGCTCTGCTCCGGCCGCTCACCCCCCGTCGGCCCGAGGGGCAACGTGAAAGCCGCTCACTTCGCCCGTCGCCTGGCCCGGGTGCACGAGGCGATGGCCCTCGCCGGCGTGGACGCTCTCCTGCTGTCCCTGGGGGCTGACATGCCCTGGGTCACGGGCTATGTAGCCATGCCCCTGGAACGTTTGACCATGCTCGTCGTCCCCGCCGCGGGCCAGGGGGTGCCCACTTTGGTCGTCCCCGAACTGGAAGCGCCCCGGGTCAGTCCCGTACCCGGGGTTTTCGCCCTGCAACCCTGGGGGGAGACCGAAGACCCGACCGCGATCGTGACCTCGTTGGTGAGCAAATGCGCCGGTGGCTCGCCCCTGCTGGCGGTGAGCGACCGGGCCTGGGCCACCTTCGTCCTGCGGCTGCAAGCGACCTTGCCGGGCGCCCGGTGGCGGCCGGCGTCAGAGGTGACGGCTCGGCTGCGGGCCGTCAAGGACGAGGCCGAGGTGGAGGCGTTGGCTGAGGCCTCGGCCGCGGCCGACCGGGTGGCGGAGGCATTGCTGGGAGGTCAGATCGCCCTAGTGGGGCGCACCGAGCGCGAAGTGTCGGTCGAGATAACTTACCGGCTCCTGGCCGAAGGTCACGAGAAGGTCAATTTCGCCATTGTCGCCTCCGGGCCCAACTCGGCCAGCCCCCACCACGAGCCGGGGGAGCGCCGGATCGCCGAGGACGAACCGGTGGTGTGCGACTTCGGCGGGACGTTGGGCGGCTACTGCTCCGACATCACCAGGACGGTCTTCACCGGTCACCCGACGCCGGAACTGGCCCGGATTTACGAGGTGGTCGCCGAAGCACAGGCGTCGGGGGTCATGTCGGCTCAAGTGGGCGAACTGTGCTGCGGAGTGGACGACGCCGCTCGGCGCGTCATCACCGAGGCAGGTTACGGCGAGTACTTCGTGCACCGCACCGGGCACGGCATCGGTCTGGAGGAGCACGAGGACCCCTACATCGTGGCCGGGAACTCGGAACCGCTGACCGCCGGTCACGCTTTCTCGGTCGAACCCGGCGTGTACCTTCCCGGTCGCTACGGTGTGCGCATAGAGGACATCGTGGTGGCCACGTCCCGAGGTCCCCGGTCCCTGAACGCGGCCGACCACTCCCTGACCGTCGTCGACGCCTGACTGCGCCGGGCGGCCGCTCTCCGCGCCCCGGCGCCGGTGCCGGTGCTTCAAACGGCTCGAGCGGCAGCTCCGGGGCTCGAGCCCGCTGGCGTCCGGCGGACAATGAAGTACTTGGCCTGCGGGTGGTGGCAGACGATGGCGGCGGTGGTCTGCTCGGGGTGGAACTGCCACGAGGTCTCCTCGCTGCATTCTCTGCCTATGCGCTCGGCCCCGACCAGCCCGGCGCAACGGGCATTGTCCTCCAGGTCCGGGCACGCCGGGTAACCCCAGGAGTACCGGCCTCCGCGGTACTGCTGGCGGAAGAGCCCTTGCAGGCTGGGGCCGTCGTCGGCTGCGAAACCCCATTCGTCCCGTATGCGCCAGTGCCAGTACTCGGCCAGAGCCTCGGTCATCTCGACGGAAAGACCGTGCAGGTGCAGGTAGTCGCCGTAGCGGTCATCACCGAAAAGCCGGGCTGTCTCCTCGGACGCGGCTGCGCCCATGGTCACCACGTGGAAGGCGGCGTAATCGACTTCCCCCGACGTTATGGGCCTGAAGAAGTCGGCGATGCAGAGCCAGGGGCTTTCTTCCTGGCGGGGGAAGCGCAGGCGGGTGAGCTCGACCGAGCGCCTCTCGTCCGACCAGATGACGAGGTCGTCCCCATCGGCGTTGGCGGGGAAGTAACCGTAAGCCACGGCCGGGCGCAGCACGCCGGATTGGCGCACCGCCGCCAGCTGCTGGCGCAGGACGGCTCGTACCCGGGTTTTGAAGCGGGCGTCGGTCTCGCCCTGCAGTGGCCGGTAGCCCCACTGGTTCCGGAAAAGCGAAGTCTCGTTGATGTACTTGGCAATTTCGTCCAGCGGGAGGCCCTTCTCGGTCCTGGTGCCGATGAAGGGGGGGGCCGGGACCGGGTTGGCGAGGGTGACAGAAGGGGCGCGAGACGGGCGCACCGCCGCCACCGCGTCCGGCACCACCGCCGTTACCGCTGCTCGAGCGGGCACGCCGGCCCGCCCGCCCTGAGCCCGGCCGAAATCGGGGTCGTCTGGGCCGTGGCGGGCGAGCTCCATCAGACGGTCGACGGTGTGTAGGCCCTCGAAGGCGTCCTTGCCG
>PMLI01000523.1 GCA_003158835.1 Acidimicrobiaceae bacterium | reverse complement strand
AGCGGTCAAGCGCTCGGCAGAGGCTGTGTCCCAAGCAGCGGACGAAGGAAAGCGGCAGGACTTGTCAGTCGGGTACCATAATCATTCCTGGGAGTTCGAGCACAAGGTGTCGGGGCGACCGGCGTATGACGTGTTCGTCGAGCTGCTACCCGAAGACCTGTTGCTCCAGGTGGACGCCTACTGGGCTGAAGTTGGTGGCGCCGATGCCGCCCGGTTGCTTGATAGCCTCGGCTCCAGGGTCCGGCACCTGCATATCAAGGACGGCCCGGTAGACCACGACTCTCTGAACACGGCTTTAGGCACTGGCCGCCTTGATGTGACGAAGATCGTATCCTCAGGCAAATATGTCGAATGGGTTGTGGTTGAGCTGGACAACGTTGCAGGTGACATATATCCTGCCTTGGGGCAGAGTCGGACGTTTCTGAGTAGTCTTCTCGGAGGAAAGCCGTAAGCTGTCCAACGATCAGAGAGCTACGATCTGAGGGATAGTGTGGCCAACCGTCGCTTGACTTGCGCGGCGTTATTACCGGTGTCGGAGCGTTGTTGAGGGCCCTTAGTAGTGCATTACACGAGAAAGGATAGCCCAAGTGGGGACGAGGGACGCGTCAAAGCTTGAGAACCCCAGCGTTGTGTTTACGGCACCTGGGGAAGTGTGTTTTGAGGAGGCGGCGATCGGTAAACCTGGCCCGGGGGAAGTGCTTCTGCGCACCCGGCGGACACTGATCAGTACTGGCACCGAATTGACCATCTTTTCTGGCAAGTTCACTCCGGAATCGGCTTGGGGCCGGTACGGACGCTTCCCGTTCCTTGCCGGGTACAGTGGAGCCGGGGAGGTGGTGGAGGTGGGCCCTGGGGTCGAGACCGTCGCGATCGGTGATCTTGTGGCAGCCAGTACGCCCCATGCTCGGTATGTAATGGCGCCGGCGGAATCGCTCATTGTGNNTCGGGAGCTGGCTTAGGAGACGCGGTCGTCGTGTTTGGCCTGGGGATCCTGGGGCAGCTAGCCGTTCGCTACAGCCACCTTTCGGGGGCACGCCCAGTTGTAGGGGTAGATGTGGCGTCGCTTCGCCTAAAGGCCGTTCCCGAGCGCGCAGGGATCGCGGTCGTTGACGCGTCGCGGGACGATGTTGTAGAAGCCGTCTTAGACCTGACAAGTGGGCGCATGGCGGATGTAGTCTTAGAGGTGACTGGGGATCCCGCGCTGATCGCAGGGGAATTCCGGGCTCTGAAGCCTTGTGACGGGCGGTTTGTTGTGCTTAGTAGCCCGCGCGGGCCCACGATGTTCGATTTCCACGACCTCTGCAACGCTCCCAGTCACACGATTATCGGTGCGCACAGGAACTCGCACCCGTCGGTCGAGACGCCTGCGAACCCGTGGACAGAGGCGCGTAACGGAGAACTGTTCGTTAAGTTGCTCTTTGCCGGTGAAGTGGACCTTGAGCCGCTTGTTACCCACCGGTTGCCATTTAGTGACGCTTGCTCGGCTTACGAAATGCTCGTTGCAGATCGGACTAGCGCGCTGGGTGTCGTCCTCAACTGGGACTAGAACGGGTTTCTGGCCTAAGGAGTTCGTGTGGCATGGGGGCTGCGAAGTTGGAACGCGCTGAAGGTGTTGGGTCGCCAGGCCGGGCTCTGGGGATCGGAACGCTAGATTTGACCACCCGCCAGGCTGGGCCCGCGAGGGCGAGACGGATCTGTTTTTGACTTGGTCAACCGGCACACACGAGTCCGAGATGAGGAATAGTTCTTGGGCCCAACTGACATGGGGCGTCTACCCTGCGCACGTATAGCTGGGGGCACGATCTTCGTCGTTCACGGGTCTGTCTACGTGAGTTTCGCTGCCCGCATCCCTTGGTTGGCCGGTCGGCTCCACTTGCCGTCGCGCGGTGTTTGGATGATTGGTCTTATCGGGTTCTGTGCTTTTTTCGTAAAGGCGTGATGCGGAGATTGGTGCGCGGTATACCTGAAGAGGATCCTCCAAGCCGGACCGGGCCTCGCCGCCACCGCGTTCAGCGCGTTCGCGTTCGCGGTAGCGAGCGCGCGTCTTGGTGGCGATTTCGTGGTTCGTCGCTTTGGGAGGGTCGCGACCGTGCGAGTCCTTGCCGGCCTTGGGACCGTTGGA
This sequence comes from Acidimicrobiaceae bacterium, assembly GCA_003158835.1. Taxonomy (GTDB): domain Bacteria; phylum Actinomycetota; class Acidimicrobiia; order Acidimicrobiales; family Palsa-688; genus Fen-671. Next base: position 392 of record PMLI01000523.1, on the reverse strand, counting down.
GGCGTGCCCATCGTCGTTGCTAGCGGTCCTGCGCTGACGATCGCGGGCTTTGCCATGGTGGGACTTGGCATCGCGGTTGTCTTCCCGATGACTGTGGCCGCGGCGGGCCACAGTGACGTGCACCGAGCTCGTGCTATTGCGGGCGTGGCCACCATGTCTTACGGAGCCGGTCTTGCTGCTCCTGGATTGGTGGGAGGAACCGCCGAAGCGTCGTCCGTGAGAGCCTCTTTTGTGCTCGTGACGTCGATGGTTGTCTTGGTCGCCTTGGGCGACGGCGCTTTGAGAGCTGGGCGAAGTGACATGTCGTTGCGTGCCGGTAGCGGATGTCGGCGCCGGTCCAATAATGTCCCCCTATCAACGGTCGAAAACTCGTTCCCTCTCCCCGGGGCCCA
>PMLI01000279.1 GCA_003158835.1 Acidimicrobiaceae bacterium | reverse complement strand
CCCGTCGAGCGGTCGAAGGGGGTGCGCGGGGAGTATTCATCGCTTGCCCGGGACGGGCCGACCCGGTGACGCTGCGCCAGCTCGGGGCAGATGCCCGCGCCGCCGGCGTTGCCGTTTTGGCGGGCTCCGCCTATAGAGCGGGCCCGGCGTGGGCAGATCGCTTGGCCACGGCCCGCCAGGACCTTCCTTCGTTCCAGCTCCTCGACTGTGTTATCCGGGTTGCGTCCGCCGGTGCGCCGCGGGCCAACCGGGACGCGCTGCTACGTGGGTTACTCGAGCAACTGGGCCTGATAGAGGATCTAGCGCAAAGCCCGGTCGACCTGGAGGTGGCCCATAGCTCCGAGGGCCAGTACGTGGTCGCCGGGGCGACCGGCCCCACGGCGGTCACGCTCACGGGCATCATTTCCCCTTTGGGGAGCGAGCAGCTTTCAATGGACGCGGTGGGACAAAACTGTCGCTGGTCGGCTCGCTTCGACGGCGATGCCCCGGCAAGGCCCAGCGAAGTCACCCGCTGGGACCGGTCCGGTTCGCTGACAGCGGCCCGCTTTTACGAGGGTAGCAACCGGCGCTGCTGGCGCCTGCTGCATGCCGCCATCCAAACGGGCACGCCGTCTCGGTTCACGCTGGAGGACCTCGCCGAGCGTTTGGCCGCTGTGCCGGCATTGTTCCCGGACGATGTCGTCGTTGAACGACGGGCTTAGTGCCCGTCGTCGAGAAAGGAAGACCATGCAATGAGCTTGCCAACCGGTTTGCGGTGCGATTACCTGCCGAGCGGCGCGGTGTTCAATGACCGCCAGCCCTTTTTCAGTTGGGCGGTGAGCGGCCTTCCCCAGGGTCGTGCCGCGGCGGCGCACCAGGTGCTGGTGGCGACCGACCCGAGCATGCTCACACCGGGACGGGCGGATTGCTGGGACAGCGGTCACGTCGAGCGCGGGCACGGCCAGGCTCACTACGCCGGTCGAGCGCTGCGGTCCCGGGAGCTCTGCTGGTGGACGGTGCGGGTCTGGGACGACGCCGCTGGGGCTGAGCCCGAGTTCGCTCTGCCCGCTACCTTCGAGATCGGTCTGGCCCCAGAGGACTGGACGAGCGGCTGGATGGGCTTTGTAGGCGGTTGGTACGGGCAGAGCCTATTGATGCGGAAGAACTTCGATCTCAGCGACCGCGGCGGCGTCCGGCGCGCCCGGGCCTACGTCGCCAGTTCCGGTTGGCACCAACTGCGCGTCAATGGCGCCCCGGCCGATCGCCGTGTCCTCGAGCCAACGGAGTCAGTCCTGTCGAAGCGGGTCATTTCCTCCTGTTACGTTCTGGATGACCTTCTCGTTCCCGGGCCCAACGTCGTCGGCCTGGTGCTCGGGGGAGGGTGGTACGGGCACCCCTGCGCGCGCCTAGAGGTCCACGTCGACCACGGCGACGGCACCACGGAGGTTTTCGGGGCTCATCGCCGGGCCGGCGAGTCCTGCCGAGTAGCCCCGGGGCCGATAGTCGCCAACAGCCCCTACGACGGCGAGGTCCGTGACGCCCGGCTCGAGCGGCCCGGTTGGGACGCACCTGGAGCTGGCGCCGGGCAAGCTGACGAGCAGAGCCACGACGACGCACGACCCGACTACGGTGACCTGTGGACCGAACTGTTCGGCGCCCCCGGCTCCCGGGAGAGAGAGTGGGCGGATGCCCAGGCCGTCGACGGCCCGGCCGGGGCCCCGACGTTCCCGCCGCTCCCGCCGGCGATGGTCACTGAAGAGCACGAGGCGGTCAGGATCGACGAATTGAGGCCGGGGCGCTGGGTTGCGGACGCCGGGGTCAACGGCTCCGGCTGGGCCCGTCTGAGTGTGGTGGGCGCCGAGCGCGGCCGTTACGTCCGCTTGCGCTTTGGTGAGACGTTGCGCCCCGACGGCCGGGTCAACCAGGAGAACCTGCGAATGGCTCGCACGAGCGACGTGTTTGTTAGCAGCGGCGCGCCGGAAGAGTCGTTCGAGCCGACGTTCACCTCCCACGGGTTCCGCTACGTGGAGATCGAAGGGCTGCCCGCCAGACCCGAGCCCCGGGACGTCCTTATCCGCCGCGTCCGGACCCCGGGGGCGCAGCGGTCCCGTTTCCGCGGCGCGGAACTGCTCGAGCGCATCTATGCGAACGTCGTCAGGACAGAAGCGAGCAACATGCGGGGGATCCTGACCGACTGCCCGCAACGGGACGAGCGGCACGGGTGGCTCAACGACCTGACCAACCGCCTCGACACGGCCGTTCTCGCTCACGACATCGGGCCTTTGCTGTCCAAGATCCTCGACGACATTGCCGACTCGCAGCAAGGTGACGGGTCGATCCCGGATACAGTCCCGTTCCGCTGGGGTTTTCGCGTCGCCGACCCCGTTTGCCTTTCCCCGGTCCTCATCCCGGGGCTCTTGTTCAGGCATTGGGGCGATGGCCGAGCCATCGAACGGGGGTACCCGGTCGCAAGTGCGTGGCTCCACTATCTACTGGGCCGCACCCAAGACGGGGTTCTTCACCTCACGCACTTCGGCGACTGGTCGGAGCCGAAATTGACCGACGGGCCGCACGGGGGGCGCGGTAGCGCCGATGTGGACGGTGTCGACAACCCCACATTTGCCGAAGCCGTTTCGAACCGCACGCCGGGCTCGCTCGTGTCGACAGCCTCCTTGCACTGGGGGATGGTCCAGTTATCAAAGTTGGCCGACTACGTGGGAGACGCGAGTGGGCGAGAGCGGGCACTCGAGGACGCCCACAGGATCCGTACGGCGTTCCGTCGTGCGTTCTTCCATCCCGAGTCAGGGTCGTACTCGACCGGCAGCCAGGGAAGCCTCGCCCTCGCCCTCGCCCTCGGCCTCGTGCCAGCCGAAGAGCGGGACCACGTCCTCGACCTGCTTGTGACCGACGTGCGCAAGTGGGGTCATCTCACGACCGGGAACGTCGCCACGAAGTTCCTCCTCGAGACGCTCACTGACAGCGGCCACCATGACCTGGCGTTGATGATCGCCTCGCGCGACGAGTACCCGAGCTGGGGGTACATGGTCCGTCACGGGGCCACGACCCTCTGGGAGCGGTGGGAAGAGTCCACGGGCGGAGGGATGAACTCGCACAACCACGGGATGCTGGGGTCGATCGGCTCCTGGCTTATCACCCGGCACGCGGGGCTGCGTGTAGCGGAGGGAGCCAATGGCAGCGATCAGTGGGAGATCGTGGTCCCCGCTGTGGCCGCCGACACCCACGCCGCCGCTGAGGTCGAGACCCCGAAAGGCTTGGCCACTGTTGCCTGGGCACGCCAGAGCGACCGCCTGGACGTGTCGTTCCGGGTACCCGCCGGTGCCGTGGCTGACGTGAGGTTGCCCATGTCACGGCTCAACGAGGTGCCGGAAGGACTGTCGCTGAGCTGCGATGGCAAACTCGCCAGCGGCCGGGCGGGGAGCGGCGAATGGGCGGTGTCCGGTAGCTGTGGCTGACCAAGGAGGTATGCGGATGCGTTGTCCCGATGTCCGGGGGTTCAACTATGACGGCTCGTGGGGCACGAGCGCTCTGGACCTGTGGCAGCACCACCAACACGGCACGATGGCGGTGGAGATAGCCCGGGGCAAGCGTTACTTCCCGGGCTGGAACGTAGCTCGCTGGTGGCTCTCGCACGAGTCCTTCCAGCGCGCCCCGGCCCGTTTCCTGGCCGACTTCGACGCTGGTTTGTCCATCTTTGCTTCTCACGACATCTTGGTCATGCCGCTGCTGTTCAACCGCTGGCGAGATCCCGTGTGCGATTTTGGTGGCGTGCCGCTCGATCACATTATCCCGGGTGCCAACTTCGCCAACAAGGTGAACGACCTCTTCCACTATGTAGACAACCCGTCCCGGGAGCCGGCGTTGATCGAGGACCTGTTCCGCCAGTACCTCGAAGGTGTGGTCGGGACATTTGCCGATGACCGGCGCGTCTTTGCGTGGGACCTCTGCAACGAGCCCCTGATGGGATCGTACGTCGACGACCCTGACAGTCCCGTGCGGCAGGCCGAGGTCCGCTGGCTCAAATGGTGTTATGACGTTTGCAAGAGCCTTGGTGCCAAGCAGCCGCTGACAATCGGCAACTTCCCTAACCTGACGGCGCTCCGGCTCACCGCGCCCATGAGCGATTTCCTTTCATTTCATCCCTACTATATGTGGAACGACGCGTCCAACCCACTGTCCCGCAAGCCTGAGTTCGAGGGATTTGTTGGTTCCTGCCAGGCCATCGCCGAGGAGCTCGGGAAGGACTTGCTCGCGAACGAGACCGTCTGGGGCTCGCAAGATGACGCCGAGCACGTCGAGGTAATGCGCTACACCCTCGGGGTGCTGGCCGAGCGAGGCATCGGTTTCGTCGTCCATGCGTTGCACCACAGCCTGGTCGCCGATCTTCACACGGCTGGGTACGGGCCGGTGGGCCTACCTGGGTGCCTGCACTTCATCAACCCGGACGGGTCACTTCGGGCCGGTCACGAGGCTTTCAACGAGTTTGCCGGTCGCGCCGGGGCGGAGGGCCAGCAACTCGCTGGAGGGCGGTCGTGAATTTGATGGCCGAGGCGAGCCTGTCACTCCCGGGCCCGAACACTTTCGTTGGCCCGGTGCAACTTTTCCCGGTCGGTGCCGCCGATTGGGAAGAGATCCCGATCGACGATTTCGAGGTCCACCAGCTGGTCGAGCCAGGGCGGGAGGGCAGGCATGTCGACCTGCGGAGCACGGTCGAGCGCCTCGCCGCGATGGCAAGGCGCGAGCCGTGGGGCGAGCAGACTGCGGTGACGAGCGAGAAGGAGGAGAGGACATGAGCGTCTTCACTGGCACTGGCTTGGTGTTCGAGGGCGAGAGAGACTGCCGGGTCGAGGAGGTGGTGATCGATGAGTCAACGCTTCAACCCGGCGAGATCCTCGTCGAGGTCGAGATGTCCGTTGTCAGCGCCGGTACCGAGGTGGCCAACTTCACTGGGCTGGATCCCGGGACCCGCGTCGCTGGGTCCTGGAACGCGTATCCCCACCGTCCTGGTTACGGGGCCGTGGGTAGGATCCTGGCGATCGGTCCCCCCTCGGCGGCTTTGGACGCTGGCCTTGCCGTCGGCCAACGAGTGTTCGCCATCTGCCGGCACGCCCGTTACGCCATTGCCGACCTGTCGACCCGCCCGGTCGTCCCGGTCCTGCCCGAAGACGACGCCCATACGATAATCCTGGCCCGGATGGCCTCGGTCGCGATCACGGCAGTGCGCAAGGCGCGGGTCGAGCTCGGAGCGGGCGCGGTCGTCGTCGGGCTCGGGCTAGTCGGCAACTTCGCCGCACAACTGCTGCAGCTTGCAGGCATGACCGTTGTCGGCCTCGACCTGATGCAGCACCGAGTCGACATGGCCCGGGCGACGGGCCTCACTGCCATGCTGGCTACCGAAGGCACTGGCCTGTCGACGGTGGCGAGCGTATTTGGGAGCGGGGCGGATCTCGTGGTCGAAGCCTCTGGCGTTCCCGATGCCTTGCCAACCGCGATCTCCATGGCCCGGGACGGCGGGCAGGTCATCTTGCTGGGCTCACCTCGGGGCCGGTTTAGTGGCGATGCGACGAAGTTGCTCTCCGAGATCCATGTGCGTGGCCTCCACGTGGTTGGTGCCCTTGAGTGGCTGCTCCCGCTGCGCGTCGGCGCCTGGCAGGCGCGGTGGTCACTGTACGAGGACTACCTGGTATTGTTTGACCTTTTCCGGCGCGGGCACGTGAAGACGGCTGGGCTCGTGACCGAGGTAGTTGGGCCCGAGCAGGCGCAGGACGTCTATAGTCGGCTCGCGGCGCGGGAGCCGGGGATCGGCGCTGTACTGTTCGATTGGAGGAAAGATGACTTCGAGTAATACTCAGGGCAAGCCTCTGAGCCAGGCAACAGCGACTACGAAGCTGGCGATAAACGCGCTGGAGTGGTACATGACCGTGGACGGGTACCGGCCTGATCTGGCTCCTGCGCTACCCGAGATTTACCGGCAGATCCGCGCCTCCGGGTTCCAGGCCGTACCTATTGACCCCCCTGACTCAATGACCCTGGCGGCGTACCGGACGTTGCTCTCGGACGCGGGCCTGGCGCCGGCGCCGGGGTACTTCTCGGCTCCCTTCTCTGTCGCTTCCGAGCGGCAGGCAATCGTGGAAGGGGCGCGGCAAGCGGCCGGGCAACACGCCGAGCTCGGTCTCGACCGGTTGTTCATTGCTGACCACTTCGCTGATGCCGCCCGGCTGGCGGCCCCTGGGCAAGGAGCCGGTCACGACCCAGCGCGGCTTGCTGTCTTGATCGACAATCTGCGGTTTGCCGCAGAGGCCATGGTTGAACAAGGTGTGCGCCCGTGCTTGCACCAGCACGTTGGGACGCTGATCGAGACACCGGGGGAAGTCGAAAGCGTTCTAGCCGAGATCGGCCCAGAACTGCTGCTGTTCGGTCCCGACACGGGTCATCTGGCATGGGCCGGGGCCGACGTGGCCGCCATCATCCGGCGCCACGCGGGTCGGATCGGGGCCGTCCACCTTAAGGATCTCCACATGGCGGTGGCGGCGGCGGGCCGGAGCGCCGGCGAAGACTATTGGCAGATCTGTGGCCACCACTTGTGGACCGAACCGGGGCGAGGTGACCTGCGCTTCGACGAGGTACTGGAGGCGTTCGCGGGTTTCGAGGGCTGGTTCGTGGTCGAGGTAGACGTGGCCGACCAACCAACGCCTCTCGAGAGCGCGCAAGTCAGCTGGCAGTGGTGCGAGCGGCACCTTCGGGGCCGATCCCCTGGGGGCGTGGGCCATCCATAAGCAGTTGTACCGGCACGAGACCCAAACCTTGAGGACGAGTTCTTTCGAACCCGCGCATCCATGAGCCCGTCCCGGTCGGCTGACTCGACCCTCGCTTCGCTCAAAGGGGGCCTAATTGTCTCCTGTCAAGCGCCGGCCAACTCCCCGATGGGCACCTTAGGCACAATTGTCGCTCTGGCCGAATGCGCAGAATTAGGAGGAGCGGTGGGGCTGCGCGTCGACGGCCCTCGCAACACTGCAGCCGTTAGAGCGGCGGTGTCTTTGCCGATCATTGCCATCAACAAAGTCGTCGTCGACGGGGTTTCACTTATCACACGCGACTTTGAGGTCATACCGGCGCTCATCGACGCCGGCGCTTCTGTCATCGCCATTGAGCTGACCAGGCGAGCGTACCCAGAAGATGCCGGGTACAGTGAGGCGCTGACCCGAGTGCGGGAGGATTGGGCGAACCGAGGGGCCCTGCTGATGGCCGACATTTCCACGTTCGACGAGGGGACAGCTGCCCTCAGCTGTGGAGTCGACATCGTCGGCACGACCTTGGCGGGATATACGACCTACTCGCAGTCACACGCGTTGCCCGACCTCGACCTCGTAGAGCAGCTTGCGCAACGGGGTGCCCCGGTGATCGCCGAGGGTGGCTACGGCCGGCCAGACGAAGCCCGAGAGGCCATCCGGCGGGGCGCGTGGTCGGTGTGCGTCGGCGGGGCGATTACGGATCCGATATTGATCACCCGAACCTTCACGTCAGCGCTAGGGCCCGCTGAACCTGGTCGCGCATCGCCTACAACGCGAGGGAGCGTTGACTCCTCCGAGCAGGGTTAGTGAAGAGGCTGGGAGGATGTCTGGTGGCAAGGTGCTCGCCATTGACATAGGTCGGAGCACCATTAAGAGCGCCGTGTTGGAACGTCGTGAAAGGGCGTTCGTAATCGGCGAGGTCGAGCAGTCGCCGTCGCCGACAGGCGACGTGACCGAGCCGCTCCTGGATCTACTGCGCCGAAAGCTTAAGGCCGAGAAGGGGGTCGGAGCGATTGGGATCGGGACCACAGGGCAAGTGGCGCCGTCCGGCTACGTGAGCGCGGCAATTACCGATCTGTACCGTGAGGAAATCCGGCTCGGCACTTGGCTCGCCGAGAAGCTGCGGTTGCCGGTCCTGGTGCGGAACGATGTTCAGCTGATGGCTCTGGGTGAGGCGCTCTATGGAGCCGGGCGAGGCTGGTCAGTGGTTTTCGGAGTGGCCGTCGGCTCCGGCGTCGGCGGTGGGATAGTGAGGAACGGCCAGCTTGACATCGGAGCCGGCGGAATTGCCGGAGAGTGCGCACATGTGCGTGCCGTTGACAGCGAGGAGCGCAGAAGTTGCTGGTGCGGCGGCAAGGGTTGCCTCGAGGCGCAGGTTTCGGGTCTGGCAATCGAAGATCGTTATCATGCCATGACGGGGGCCCAAGCACTTGCGACGGACATACTGCGTTCGGCCAGGGTGGACGGGCCGGCCGCGAAACTCGTTAGTTCAGTCGTGCGTGAACTAGCCACGGGCTTGGGAACGCTGGCATGTTGTGTCAACCCGGACGGGTTCGTCCTAGGCGGGAGCATCGGGGTCGCCTTGGCACCCTTGTTGGCGTTGCTACAAGAGCAAATGTCTGATCACGCTTACCGGGCCGTGCGTCGAACGAAGCTCCGGGTTGCGGAACTCGGGGTGGACGCACAGCTCTACGGTGCGGCGGTATTGTGCGACGCGGTCCTCCAGCAGTAGCTGTGGGTGGGCCAGACAGTGCCGAGGGCGTCGCCCCGTGTCGACATCACGACATCCGAGATCGACCCGAACGCGGACATCTTGAGCTCACGTCCTGGTCTCTCAGGCGTCTCGGCTCTCGGCCTCAACTACGCAGCGGGTGGCAAGTTCGGACCACCATCCCAGATCGCCATATCGCCCTGGTTCTGACGCCAAGCGCGAGCGCGACTTTGCCCGCCAGAACGGGCGGGCCCTCAGGCATCCGCTCGCTCGATCCGCCACAAGGCAAGCAGCACCAGAGCTGCCGCCAGGATCACGAATATGGCCCCCTCTATCGCCTGGAACTCCCAAAACCGGCTGGCCGGTTGGTAGCTCACCAGCCAGCGGTAGCCCTGGGCCTGCAGGCAACTGCTGAGAGCCGAAGGCCCCTTGAAAACGGCGCTGTGGCAAACGGCGGGCACGTACCCGAAGGTGCTTGTGACCGTCTCGGGATGACCGGCTGCGTTCACGAGCGTCTTGGACAGCACCCAGGGGTTGCCCGGGAGAGCGGCCCGGCCGAGCGAGAGCCTGGCTGTCAGCGGTGCCAAGTAGTGAGGTCGCACGTAGAGCAGTACGAGGGCCCGCACCGCTGCGAACCCGCCCAGCACGCCGGCGGCAGCGGCCATGACCCGGCCGGTCCATGTACCTATGACGATCCCCAGAGCAACCGCAAAGAGGCCGTACGCAATGGGGACAACGCCCTGGATGTCGAAGTGGCCCGAGCCGAGCCGACCGTAGAGGGCGTTCTCGGGGCTGTGCCACCACGTGACCAGGGCGGTCATCGATGCTCCCCAGGCTACGGCCGCCGCCAGCACCCACCCCACTTTCGCCGCCATCCACCGCCGCCTCGTGATGCTCTGCGCCCACACGAGGCGATGCGTGCCCTCGTCGATCTCCTTGGCGATGAGCGGGGCACCCCAAAAGATCCCGAGTAGCAGCGGGCCCCCGATCGACACGGCGGTCACGAAGTCAAGGACGAGCCCGTCACCCTGGAACAGTTCGTCGCTCAGGTCGCCGCAGCTTCGCGTGGCAGCACAGGTGGACAAGGCGGCGCTGTAGTCGTGCGCCATCCGGGTGCCCGTGACCAAGAGCAGCGCGGCCAGGGCTACCAGCGCGGCAGCGGCGAAGACGACCTGGTTGCGGTGCAGGCGCCACGTCAAGTAGTTCATCTCGCACCTCCGGTTGTGCTCAGGAGGCTGAGCGGCCCAGCCGCTATGGCCCCGCCGTCGCGGCCCTGGCCCATGTACGCGAGCACTATCTCTTCGAGGTCCGCCTCGAAGACCTCCCACGAAGGGCCCAGAGCCGGGCCCGGGCTGCGTACCAGCAAGCGGGACTGGCGTTCCGTGTGGGTGGCCCTGACCACGTCGAAGGACCGCTCGCATCCCGACGGCCCCCGGCGCGGGCCGAGGAGCACTTTGTGGCAGGAGACAAGAGCTTCGGTGGTGGCGCACAGCTGGACCCGGGACGAGGCAAGCAGGACTACGTGGTCGCAGACTTGTTCCACGTCCCTCAGGAGATGGGACGAGAGCAGGACGGTGAGACCGGTCCCCGCCGCGGCGGCCGCCAGCGAGGCCAGGAACTCTGCCCTGGCCAGGGGGTCCAGGGCAGCCACGGGCTCGTCAAGAAGCAGGACGTCAGGAGTCTTGGCAACCGCCAGCGCCAGGGCCACCTGGGCGCGCTGGCCGCCCGAGAGCGTCGCCACGGGCCGGTCGAAGGGCACGCGCAGGGCGGTGAGCCGCCCCCGCGCCGCGCCGTCGTCCCAGCGTCGGTTGAGGCGCCGGCCGAGCTCCAAGTGCTCGGCTACGTTGAGGCGTCGGTACAGAGGCATTTCCTGGGCCAGGTAACCGACACTGGCCAGGAACTCCTCGCTTTGTGCCGGTGCCCGGCCGAGCACCCGGACGCTGCCGGCGCTGGCGGTGGCGAAGCCGGCGACCATCCGGAGCAGCGTGGTCTTGCCGGACCCGTTCGGGCCGAGGAGGGCCGAGATTGCCCCCTTTGGGACCTGGACGCTGCAGTCCTGCAGGCCCCAGCTGTGCCCGTAGTGCTTGCCCAAGCCGACAGCCTCGACGGCGGGCGCCGTCTCGGGTTGGGCGGCCCGGCTCATGCCGCCCCTTCTGCCGAGCTGCCGGCGCGCGTTAGGGCCGACCGGACCAGCGCCTCGATGGCAGGGTCATCCAAGCCCTCGTGGCGGGCTTTGCGGACCCAGGCCTGCAGGGACCGGGACAGCCGCTCCTGGGTGCCTGGGGGCGGTCCGCTGGGCCGGGCCAGGACGAACGTCCCTACGCCTTGCTTGCCTTCCACCAAGCCCCTCACCTCAAGCTCTCGGTAGGCCTTCAACACGGTGTTCGGGTTGAGGGCTATCTCGGCGACGACCTCTTTCACCGTCGGGAGCCGGTCGCCGGGCCCGAGAGCGCCCATTCTCAGCGCCTGTTCGACCTGTTGCACGAGCTGGAGGTAGGCGGGGACCCCCGAAGTCGAGCTCAGCCTGAAGCTGACAAGGTTCTTACTGAGTTCACTACTCATCTAGATAACTATACCGGGCCTCCCAGAAGTGTCAATGCCCGTCGGAGCCACCCTCCCGATTGCGCACTTCCCGGGCCCTCGACGAACAAAGCTCGGGGCTGGGGCTCTCGAATATCTGGGCGTTGACACAGGACGAGCCGCGGACTTCAATCGATGGCGTGCCGCTCGACAGGCCGAGGGGTTGTCGAGCGGGCGCAAGACGAGGAGGTCTTGGCGAGCCATGAAAGCCCTTTCACGTAAGTCGCGGTTCCTGGCTGTCCTGGCCGCCGGCCTGGCATCGGCGGCCACTCTGGCCTTGGCCCTGGCGCCAGTGGCCGGTGCCTCCTCACCGGGGCCCAACACGAACGTGCCGGTACCGTCAGGGTTCAGCGTCTCCTCGCTGCCTGGCGCCGTCGCCTTCGGCACCACGCCGGCCAACACGCCTGAGACCGTGTCGTTCGTACTCGACGAGCAGGACATCTCCCAGCTGGAGTACATCGTCGAGCACGGCGTGCGCAACTACCTCTCGGTGAGCCAGTTCGCCCAGATCTACGGCCAGAGCCAGTACAACATCTCCCATCTGCAGGGCTACCTGAGCCAGTTCGGCATTACGACCCAGGTCTATCCAGACGGCGTCGACGTGGTGGCCAGTGGTACGGCGGGCCAGTTCGACAGCGCCCTGAGCACGCGGCAGGAGCAGTACCGCATCCCCGGGCGACCAGGCCGTTCCGGGGACCAAGGGCCCCCCGCTCAGACGGTGCACGGCAACCTCGCCCCGCCCGAACTGCCCTACCGCATCGCCCAGTACGTGGCGGCCATACTGGGCCTCACCAACTACGACGCGTTCAGCAGTAACGCCGTCCATATGGTCACCAGCGTCAAGGCGACGGTGCCCGGTAGCGAGACCGCCTGCGAGGCCCTGGTCGGGTTGCCCGACGCGTGTAACACTCCTGAGAACTTCGCTTCCGACTACGGGCTGACGCCGCTCTACCGGCGGGGAGCCGTCGGGGATGGCCAGACCATTGGCATCGTCACCTTCGCCGCTCTCGACGTCGGCGCCCCGCAGTACTTCTGGCAGAACGTCGTCGGCCTACCGACCTTCAACCGGGCCGTCACGGTGGACAACGTCGACGGTGGCCCCGGTGCTCCCAGCGCCGCGGCAGGCTCGGGGGAGACCGACCTTGACGTCGAGCAGGCCGGAGGGGTGGCCCCCGGCGCCAACGTCGTCGTTTACCAGGCCCCCGGCACCGACTACGGCTTCATCGACTCGTTCCTCAGCGCCGCCAGCCAGGACGTTGCCAGCACCGTGTCCTGCGGCTGGGGTTCCTCGGAGACGGCATTGCAGTCGTCGGTCGTCACCGGGTCGGAGCCAGCCGGGTTCCAGGCCGCGTTCGACGAGTCGTTCCTGGAGATGGCCGTGCAAGGGCAGTCAACCTTCGTGGCAGCCGGGGACGCCGGGGCCTACACGGCCACCGCGGACATCGGCACGACGAACCTTTCGGTGGGCACTCCCGCCGATAGCCCGTTCGCCACCGCGGCCGGGGGCACGACCCTCCCCTGGTCGGCCACTTTCACCGGTGCCACTTCCAACCTCAGTGCCCCCGTCGACGTCCCCGCTCAGCGGACGTGGGGCTGGGACTACCTGTGGCAACCCCTAGCCACCGTGACCGGAACACCTGAAGCCACGGTGGCGGAGACGGCCATAGCCGGAGGCGGAGGCGGCTTCAGCACGTTGGAACCGGCGCCGTCATACCAGCAGGGCGTGCCCGGCACCAACTTCTTCAGTGCTGTTCCGTACCTGACCCCGACCGCCTACCAGAAAGTGGACGGGCTTGTGCTCCCCACGGCCTGGAACTTCAACGGGTCGCCGCCCGTCATCCATGGCTTCGCTTCGGGCCGAGCCCTCCCGGACGTATCGGCTAATGCCGACCCCGAGACCGGTTACCTCGAGTACGTGCCCTCCAATACGACGGCCAGCCCGCCCGCGCCTGCCCTCCAGGGCGGTTGGGGAGGCACGAGCTTCGTCTCTCCCCAGCTGAGCGGGTCCACAGCCGTTATCGACTCGTTGCTGGGCCACCGTGCCGGGCTCTGGAACCCCGCCATCTACTCCTTCGCCACTCAGCCCGGCTCGCCGTTCACGCCGCTCGACCAGAGCGGGGCCGGCAGCGACAACCTCTACTACAGCGGTACCCCCGGTACCGTCTACAACCCTGGCAGCGGCCTCGGCTACCCCAACCTGAGCGCGCTGGCCGCCGACTTCGCCGGCCTGGGTTAGCGACCGCCGGGCTGGACGAGAAGGCCGGTCGTACGGCCGGGAAGGCTGAACGTTTCAGCCACGCTCTCGCCGGCCGATACAAGAGGTATAGAGGGTACAAGAAGCACCGGAAAGGGCCCACGCGGCCGCCGGGCCGAGCAACTTGAGCCGAACGTCGGAGCGACACGATGAGCCAGTTCATGGTCGGGCGCCAGCCGATCTTCGATGTCAAGCTGGACGTCCGCGGCTATGAGCTGCTGTTCCGGGACCCTTCGTTTTCCCGGCCGGACGGCGATTCCATGACGGCCGACGTCCTGGTGCACGCCGGGCTCGACGTTGGGTTGAGCAGTCTCGTAGGCGACAAACTGGCCTTCGTCAACGCCACCCGGGCCTTCCTCGTCGGCGAGCACGAGTTCCCCTTCCCGGCCTCGCAGACGGTGGTCGAGATCCTCGAAGACGTGCGGCGGGACCCCGAGGTGGTGGCGGGCTGTCACCGGCTGGCCGACAACGGCTACCGGCTGGCTCTGGACGACTATGTGTGGGAGGAGGACGACGACCCTCTCCTCGACCTAGTCTCGATTGTCAAGCTCGACGTCCTGGCGCTGACACCGGTGCAACTGGCACACGCGGTCGAGCACCGTGGCGCCTTCAGCGTCGAACTCGTGGCCGAGAAGGTCGAGACGCACCAGCAACTGAGTGCCTGCCAAGAGCTCGGTTTCGACCTCTACCAGGGCTACCTGCTCAGCCGCCCCGAAGTCGTCGAGGGCCAGACGCTTTCCCCCAGCAAGCTGACCTGCTTGCGCGTCATCGAGAAGCTGTGCGATCCCGACACCTCGGCCCGGGAAGTGGAGAGAACGGTCCAGACCGACGCCGCCCTCAGCTACCGCTTCCTGCGCGTCGCCGGCGCGGGTGCCTCCGAGGGCCTCTTCCGGCGTCTCAACTCGGTCCGCGACGCCATCGTGCTACTCGGCCAGCGCCGGTTGCGGGCCTGGTTGACCCTCATGCTGCTCGACGGCGCCCAAGCGGGCTCCGACGAGCTGCTCAACATAGCCATGACCCGGGCCCGGATGGCCGAGCTGATGGCCCGGGCGCTCGAGCCGAGCCTGGCCGACTCGGCCTACACGGTCGGCCTGGTTTCCGCGCTCGACCTGCTGCTACAGGCTCCTCTTTCGCAGGTGGTCGAAGGCCTGTCGCTCAGCCGCGATCTGGAGGACGCTCTGCTTGGTCAGACCGGCGTCCTCGGCCGCGTCCTGGCCGACGTGCTGGCCTGGGAAGTCGGGGGCGAGGATTTTCGCCTGCGGTCCGGGACCGCACCGGCCGACGTCGAGCGGTGCTACCTGCAGGCGCTCGCCTGGGCCACCGATGTCTGCCGGGTGCTGACCCTCACCGGCCACTAAGCGCCAACAGCCTGCGAGGGACCGGCCCAGTTCGTCGGGCCGGTCCAACGACGCAAAGGCCCTGGCACGGGGCGGGCCCGTAGGCGAGCGGGGTACTCTACGGCTGTATGCGAGCTTTCCTGTTCGACATCGACGGGACGTTGGTGGACTCCTCGGCCAGCATCGAGCGCGTGTGGCGGCAAGTGGCCCGCGAGTTCGGTGTGGACGAGGCCGAGGTCCTGAGCAAGTGCCACGGCCGCCGGGACGCTGACGTGGTGGAAGAATTTTTCGAACCTGAGGTCCGAGAAGCCGTGGTGGCCCGCGTCAACGTTCTGGACACGGAGTTCGTGAACGGGGCGGTCCCCACCCTGGGCGCGCCGCAGCTGCTGGCAACGCTCGCCGACGGCCAATGGGCCGCTGTCACCTCCGGCCCCAGGCCCCTGATGGCGGCGCGGCTGCGAGCGGCCGGGCTCCCGGTCCCGAGGGTCCTTATCACGGCGGACGACGTTCGCTTCGGCAAGCCCCATCCAGAGGGTTTCCTGCTGGCGGCGGCGGCCCTGGGCGTACCCGCCGCCAGTTGTGCCGTCGTCGAGGACTCACCGGCCGGAGTAGCCGCAGGCAAGGCCGCCGGTGCCCTGGTGATCGCCGTGACGACCACCCACCCGGCGGACGTCCTGAGTGAAGCAGACGTCGTCGTGAACGACTTGTCCGACCTGCTCGATCTCCCGGCCGGCTGGGCGGTCAGTGCAGGTAGGCCAGGTGGGCGCCGTGACGAAGGCGGTAATCGGCCAGGAGGTCTCGGGCCACGCTGATCCCCGGCACCAGGGGATTGAGGGACAGAGCCAGCTCGGCCAACCCGGCGTCGCCGGTGACCGCCGCTTCCACCAGTGTGCGTTCGTATTCCTTCACCTGCGTGACCAGGCCTTGAGCGGAGCGCGGCAGGGCGCCGCCGGCCAGGGGCTGGAGGCCGCCGCCGCCCACGAAGGCGGGCACTTCCACGACGTCGTCCGCTTCGAGGAAGGAGACAGCCGTACCGTTGCGGATGTTGACTATGACCTCGGCCGGCTGCCGGGAGGTGAGGCCGGCTATGACCCGCAAGGCCACCCCCTCGTAGCCCCCCACCTCGGCCCCCGTCAGCGACGCCGGGCCCTCGGCCGCCCGGTGGGACCGGGCCCGCGCTTGTTGGTTGTCGCCTTCGGTGTCGGTGCGCATGTAGGTGTCGCGGCGGACCCCCATGAGCAACGAATACGTCGACCACGCGTCTTCCACGTCACCGTCCTCGAAGGAGCGGGCGATCCCGCCCAGGAGCTCCTCGTTGAGCCTCAGGACGTCCTGGCCCCGGCTCGAGCCGGCTCGAGCCACGCCCTCGACGTAACGATGGGGGTCGTAGTAGTAGAAGACGTACTCGGTGGGTACCGCCCCCACTCTGCGGACCATGTCGGCATCGAAAGCGGCGAAACGGTGGTCGAAGCGCTGAAGCTCTTCGTACCGCCTGATCAGCTCGCCGATCCGCTCCTGTCCCTCCACGCTGAACGAGGAGATCCAGCCCAGGTGGTTGAGGCCCGAATACTGGAACGAGACCGTCTCCGGTTTGGCGCCGAGGAAGGCCCCCAACCGTTCGAGGGTGCCGCTCGGTGTGTCGCATACCCCGACCGCCCGCACGCCACCGTGCAGGGAGATCGCCTGGGTGATGATGCCCGCCGGGTTGGTGAAGTTGATCAGCACCGCCCGGGGCGAGCACCGGGCCAGGCTCTCGCAGTAGGAAAGGACGACCGGGATGGTCCGCAGGGCCATGGCGGCGCCGCCCGGCCCGGTGGTCTCCTGGCCCACCAGGCCCCGGCCCAGTGCCACTTCCTCATCGATGACCCGGCCCTGGTCCCCTCCCACCCTTATGGCCGAGAAGACGAACGAGGCATCCGTAAAAGCCTCTTCGGCATCCGCGGTCACGCTCACCACTCCTGGATGGCCGAGGAAAGCGGCCAGTTCCACAGCCAGCCGCGCCGTTGTCTGGCGCCGGAACGGGTCAGGTTCGAACAAGCTGATCTCGTCGAACATGTTGGCACCCCCGGACAAAAGGGCGCGCACAAAGGCGGGCATGCGGACCCCTCCACCACCCAATATCGCCAACTTCATGGTCGACGCTCCTTTGTCATAACAGGCATCCTTCCTCCGTGACGGCCGAAAACGACGTTCGCGATGCGGCGGGCACGGTCATCAGACGGGCATCTCGCCCACCCCGCCCAACCGGGCCACCGCCCGCGACCCGGCGGCGTTGCCGGCCGCGACCGCTCCCAACAGGCCCGCGCCGCGCACCAGGGACCCGATCATCGCCCCCGCGAAAGCGTCGCCGGCACCGGTGCGGTCCTGCGCCACGACATCCTCGAGGCCTTCGGTCATCTCTGTCGGCTTACCTTCCTCGACCGCGATCGCCCCGGCCGGGCCCCGCTTCACCACCAGCCACGGGCACCAGGGGGCGGCGACGGCGACCGCCGCGCCGATGTCCTCCAACCGGGTGAGGCGCAGGAGCTCCTCCTGGTTGGGGATGAACAGGTCGGCCAGGCGGGCACAATTGACGACCTCGTCGGGGCACCGGTCGATCGCCCCGAAATTGGTGTCAAGCGCCACCCGGGTGCCCAGGGCGCGCGCTTGCCTCAACAGCGGCGCCACCCACTCGTTGGCGTGCAGGTAGCACCAGGCCGGCCGCACCCGCCCCAGGATCTCCGACCAGCGCTCGACCTCGGGAGCCATCCCGACCGGCGCAGGCGGCATGTGGGTGATGAAGGCCCTGTCCCCGTCGAAGTTCAGCACCACGGTTATCCCGGCGGCCGGGCCCTTCACGCGTTGCGAAGGGGAAAGGTCGATGCCCTCCCGGAGCGAGTACTCCGTCACCAGCCTCGAGCCGAGATCGTCGCCGAGCAGCGTGGCCAAACCGGCCGAGGCGCCGGCACGGCTGGCTTCCACGGCGATGGTGATCGCCCCGCCGCACGAAAAGGCGAAGGGGTCGACATAGATCTCCTCACCCGGCCGGGGGAGCTCCTCGAAGTGCCCGAACACGATCTCGAGGAACACCGACCCGAACGAGATCACCTCCGTTCCCGGGGCCCTTCCCCCCGTCCCGACCGTGCTTGTCAACGACCGGCCCCCGAAGTTCCCGGGACGGCTCCGGGGACGGTGACGTGGCAAGCCGCCTCGTGGTGGGGCGCGGCGGGACCGAGGCGCGGTGTCACCGTGGCGCACACATCCATGGCGAGCGGGCAACGCCAGCGGAACCGGCACCCCTCGCCGGGGTCGATCACCCGGGGCGGCTCGCCTACGTCGGCGGAGGTGACGGACATCTCTGCCCTGGGGTCGGGCACGGCTGAAAGGAGCAGGCGGGTGTAGGGGTGGACGGGGTTGTGCAATACGTCGTCCGTGGGCCCCTGTTCGACCAGGTGGCCGGCGTACATGACCAGTACCCGGTCCGACACGTAACGGGCCGAGGCGATGTCGTGGGTTATGTAGAGCAGCGAGACCTTCTCCTCGTCCCGCAGCCGGGCCATCACGTTGAGCAGCCCGATACGGATCGAAACGTCCAGCATCGAGACCGGTTCGTCGGCCAGTACCAGCTTGGGCCGGTAGGACAGAGCCTGGGCAAAACCCACCCGCTGGCGCTGGCCCCCGGACAGCTCGTAGGGGTACTTGGACATGACGAAGGCGGGAGGTACCAGCCCGGCCGCTTCGAGCACCCGCTCCGCCTCGGCCCAGCGCTGATGGCGATCGAGTTCGGGCCGGTGCAACTTGAGGCCGCGCAGCAAGGCGTAACCGATGGTGTGGGCCGGGTTGAGCGAGCTGAACGGGTCCTGGAAGACCATGGGAACCTGACCGCGGTAATCCAGCAAGTCGCGCCGGCGGCGCAGCGACGAGACGGGCCGGCCCCGGAACAGGATCTCCCCCGCCGTGGGACGGAAGACCATGGCCAGCAGTCGTGCCACGGTGGACTTCCCGGAGCCGGACTCGCCCACCAGAGCCACGATCTCCCGCTCGGCTATGCCCATGTCGAAATCGTCGACGGCGTGCAGGGTGTGCCCGCGCAGGCCGCCGACGCGAAAGTGGCGGGTGAGGCCCCTGGCCTCCAGCACGAGGCCCGGGGCGGCACCGGTCGGTGGCGAACTGTTGAGATCAGCCACGGGCCGCCGTCGCATCTTCGTAGAGCACGCAGCGGACTAGGGCGTCCTCGACCTCGTACTGGGCCGGCGCGGTGGCGGTGCAGCGGGGCATCGCTTTGGGGCAGCGGGGGCTGAAGTTGCACCCGGGAGGAAGGCGGGTGAGGTCAGGAGGGCTCCCCGGGATCCCTTCGACGAGGAGCTTCGGCCCGTAGACGGAGGGGAAGGAGTCGAGCAGGCCGCGGGTGTAGGGGTGCAACGGGTCGTCGAACAGGGCGCGGGTCGGCCTGGTCTCGACGACCTGCCCGGCGTACATAACCGCCACCCGGTCGGAGAAGTGGNNGTCGAGGGCCGAGGTGGGCTCGTCCATCAGGATCAGCTCGGGCGAGAAAAGCAGGGCCATAGCGATCATGGCCCGCTGGCGCATACCCCCCGACAGCTGATGGGCGTAGCTGGCCAGGTGGACGGGGTCGATGCCCACCATGGAGAGCACCTCCCGGGACCGGGCCCGGACTTTCTTCGGGTCACTTTCACCGTGCGCCTTCATGGCGTCGGAGAACTGCGCCCCGATGGAGCTCACCGGGTTGAGGGCGTTCATGGCGGACTGCATCACCACCGAAAGGTCCCGCCAGCGCAGGGCCCTGAGGGCCTTGTCCGACATCGCCACCATGTTCTGCCCGGAAAAGAGCACCCTCCCACCGCTGACCTCGGCCGGCGGGGTCAAGAGGCGGGCGATGGCGAAGAGCAGGGTGGACTTGCCACAACCGGACTCGCCCACCACCGCCAGGAACTCGCGCTCGGACAGCTCGAAACTCACCTGGTCGACAGCCTTGGCCGTACCGGCCGAGCTGGCGTAGTCCACGCACAGGTCCTCCACCTCCAGGATGACCTTGCCCGTCACCGGCGCCTCTTTCGCACCGGGCGCAGGGCCGGGTTGCTCACCTCGTCGAAGGCGTAGTTCAACAGGGCGAAGGCCGCGCCCAGTGTGGCTATGCAGACCCCGGGCATGATCGCCCACAAGGGGGACCCGGCCTGAAGGGCTTCGTTGTTCTGGGCCCAGTAGAGCATGGTCCCCCAGCTGAGGGTGTCGGGGTTGCCCAACCCGACGAACTGGAGGCCGGCGGCGGCGACGATGGCGTAGAGGGTAGTGCCCAGGAAGATGGCCACGATCAGAGACGTCATGGTCGGCAACATCTCCGACACGATGACCCGCCACCGCCGCTCGCCCCGCAGCCGGGCCGCCACCAGGAAGTCCCGGTTGCGGATGGAGAGGGCCTGCACCCGCAGTTGGCGGGCGCCGTAGGACCAGCCGGTGACCACCAGCACGGCGATGAGAATGGGGTCGCCCCCGTTTTTCGAGTAGGCGGCGATCACGACGATGAGGGGAAAGGCGGGGATCACCAGGAAGATGTCGGTGACCAGGGACAGCACGTTGTCGACGAGCCCTCCCAAGTAGGCCGCGGTCACTCCCACTATCACCGACAGCAACGTGGCCAGGAGCCCGGCCGCCAACGCGATGAGCAGCGACTCCCGGGTGGAGTAAATGAGCTGGGCGAACAGGTCCTGCCCGTAGGCGGTCGTGCCGAGCAGATGGGCACCTGACGGCCCCAGGGTCGGCGTGTAGATCTCGGCCTGGGGTTTGTCGTGGGCGACCAGTCCCGGGAAAGCGGCCAAAAGGCAGAAGACGATCAGGATCACAAAACCGGCCGTCGCTTTCCGGTTAGAGGATATGGCGCGCGCCAGCCCGCCCACCGGGCCGGCCCGAAAATGTGCCCAGGACCTACGAGCTGCGGAAAGCGGGCCGCCCGGCACGGTCGCCGTGCTCATCGGCTAGCCGCTCGTAGTGCCGTGGGTCTGGTCCACCTAAGCCTGGGTGCGGGCGCGGGGGTCCAGCGCCATGGTGACGAAATCCATCACCAGGATGGCGAGCAGGACGGCCACGGTGATGAACAGGAACAGGGTCTGCATGAGGGCGTAGTCTTCGTTCAGGACCGCCGACAGGAGTATGTAGCCCACTCCGGGATAGGAAAACACGTACTCCACCAGG
>PMLI01000254.1 GCA_003158835.1 Acidimicrobiaceae bacterium | reverse complement strand
TCTGCTGGTAGCCGAACCGGTCCAGCATAGTGAGGAAGGTCCAGACGCTGAATGAGGACTGGTTGGCGCCCTGCTCGAGGGTGGTGACGCCGTTCTTGTGCAGGGTCTGGACGACGTTGACGAGCTGGGCAAAGGTGGTGGGCAGGGCCAGGTGGTACTTGGCCAGTATGGCCTTGTTGTAGTAGAAGCCCGTCACCAGCGACTGGTAAGGCACGCCGTACTGGACATTGGCTTCCTTGTAGCCCGAGAGCATGCTGGCAGGGAAATTGTTGACGATGCCCAGGCTGGCCAGTACCGGGGCCAGGTTGAGGAGGTCGCCGTTCTTGGCCATTGGCCCCGCCAGGGAGTTGTAGACCCAGAAGATGTCAGGCAACGTATGCGTTTGTGCCGCGATCTCCATGTTCTGTTCGTGGGTGGCGACGACTTGGCCCTGGATCGTGATCTTGACATTTGGGTACTTCTTCATAAAGGCTTGGACAATGTCGTAAGTGGCCGGGTCCTGCTGCTGGACGTTGGGGTTCTGCATGGACAGCGTCAGGTCGACGATGTGGGTTGCCTGTGGCAGTTTGCCCTGGGCGGCAGCGCCCCCCGCACCGGCCACGGCGGCGATGAGACTGAGCGTCAGAGCTGAGCCCACCACAGCGGTGGCGTGGCGGCGGCGCCGGGGCGGGACAGCCCGGCCGGAGGCGTTCATTGGTGCCTGGTGTTGATGGCGAGTGTGCTTGTGCATTTGGGTTAGTTCCCCCGTTTCGTGGCCCGGATCCGGGACCTTGTTTTTGCGGTGCTTTGGTGGGCTGGTCCTGCCTTGGGGCGGGGGCCCGCCTCTGCGATCGATTCCCGCACAAAGGGATTGAGCGGGATCGACTCCAACGTGGCGCCTTGGAGATCATCCGAGGCACCATGGTCGATGAGGTAACGCGCCGCCCGGTTACCCATCTCGTAGAAGGGCAGCTTCAGGCTGGACAAAGGTGGCTCGAGCCGCGCCGAGAAGTCCTGGTCGTCGCAGCCGACAACGGCCAGTTCGCCCGGGATCCGTACACCAAGCTCCTTGGCCGCCATGTAGACGCCCAGAGCCATCCGGTCGTTCCCGCACACGACGGCAGTGGGCCGGTCCTCGACCTCGAACAACTTCAGCATGCCCTCGTACCCGCTGCTGGGCCACCAGTCGCCTTGAACGACCAGTTCGGGCCGTACAGGCAGACCGGCACTGTTCAGGGCCTGCTTGTAACCCTCGAGACGCTTCTCACCAGCGAAGGCCTCTAGGAGGCCGGTGATATGCGCCACCGTGCGGTGACCACGGTCGAGCAGCAGCTGAGTTGCCGCTCGGCCACACTCGAGCTCATCGGGGATGAAGGTGGGGTAGGTGAGCTCGGCGGTGAAGCAGTTGACCAGGACGGTCGGCAGCTGGGCCAAGGTCGGGGGCGGCGTGACCAGCCGGGTGAAATATGAGGTGAAGATCACGCCGTCGACGTTGCGTTCGAGCATGACTTCGACCGCAGCCCGTTCCACGTCCGGCCGCCCACCCGTGTTCACGACTAACAGCACGTGGCCGGCGTCCCAGGCGGCATCCTGTGCCCCACCGATGATCTCGCCGGCGTAAGGGCCGGACGCGATCTCGTCGGTGATCAACCCAAGTGTGCGCGTCGTCCCGGCCCGCAGGGCTCGCGCCGAGGCGTCGATGCGGTAGCCGAGGTCACGGGCGGCGGCGAAGACCTTGGCGCGGGTGGCGTCGGGGATGTTCGTGGTCTCGGTGTTGTTCAATACCAGCGACACCGTCGTCTGCGAGACGCCCGCCCTTGTGGCTACATCTCTCATCGTTGGTCTTGTACGCACTGGCTTGGGCCCTCTACCTGTTCCAGACCGCGCTTGACCAGGAGTTTTGCAACTCTCTACTCTCTAGCCCTCGCAGTGAATCGAATTAGTGCATCGGTTTACTACGAATGCCCAGCCGTGTCAAGCCTCTCGGTACCGTCCTATTGGCGGGCCCGGCCTTTCCGTATGAACGGAACGAAAAGTTCATGAAGGACGCTGACGGCAGCGGACAGAGCTCCCCGGCGTCGGTCGTCAAGCGTGCGCCCGTGGGCCCGGACGTAGTTCACGGCTCGGTCCATGTAGCGGGTGTTGAAGAGGGGGACGGCGTTCACGACTAGCCCGAACGCGCCGAGCTCGTGCTCGGCTGTCAACGGCCCACCTCGGAGCGGCAAGACGACCCGGCTGGTCGCCTTCGGGGTCCTGGCCCACCCGGGGCCGGTGGTGGTGACCTCCACCAAGGCCGACGTCCTCGAGCTCACCGGTTGGGCACGACGACGTCGAGGCAAGCTCTGGCTCTGGGACCCGAGCGGCACGCCGGAGGTCCCCAACGGGGTGGAGGAGCTGCGCTGGTCGCCCGTCGTCGGCTGCGGGGTCTGGGACGAGGCGGTCGCCCGCGCCTACGCCCTGGCCTCCTCGGCCCGGCCCCACCAGCGCACCCACGACACCCATTGGGTCGAGCGGGGCCAGGCCCTCCTGGCACCGCTGCTCCATGCCGCCGCTCTTGGCAACGGCGACCTTGCCACTGTGCTTTCGTGGCTCCACCGCCGGGAGCTGATCGTGCGATCACGTTCGATCTTGGAAAAGGAAGGCTCGCACCGCGCCGCCACCCTGCTCCAGGGGATCGCCCATACCGATGCCAGAGAGCTGTCGGGCATTTTCTCGACCGCTGACGGCCTGCTCGCCGCCTACCGCACCGACGCCGCCCTGGGAGCGGCCCGGTTCCCCAACTTCGACCCCGAGGCGTTCGCATCGTCGACGGACACTATTTACCTCTGCGCTCCGGCGGCGGCCCAGGCCCTGCACGCCCCCCTGGTCGTGGCCGTGCTCGACCAGATCAGGACCGCCGTCTATCGTGCACGTCCCACCCCAGCCATGCTCTTCGCTCTCGACGAGCTGGCCCAGGTCGCCCCGCTCCCCGACCTCGCCTCCACCATCGCCACGGACAGCGGCAGCCAAGGACTGGTGGTAATGGCCTGCCTGCAGGACCTGTCCCAGGCCCGGGCCCGTTGGGGCACCGCCGCAGACGGCTTCCTCACCCTCTTCACCCACAAGCTGGTGCTCCCCGGTATCGCCGACATCACCACGCCGAAAGCCATCTCCGCCCTGGCCGGAGCTGTCGACGTTCGGGTGTCATCGAGCACCGTGACTCGCGGGCTTCTCCCCAAGCAGTCGAGCACCACCTGGTCCGTCCGGCGCCAACCGAGGCTGCCCGTTGCCGCCGTTGCCCGAGGGAGGCCCGGTGCGGCGTTATTGATCAGCGGCACCGGACTGGCGCGGGTGTGGCTCCCGCCGCTTCCTTTCGGGGTAACGGCCGCCGCAGCAGCTTGGCACTCGCAGGTCAAAAGTTGAGCAGCCACCGAAAGTAATCCGTCACGCGAGCGCGGTCAGTGCGCATTCCGGCCGGAGCGGTTGATGAACCCGAGGGTGGCAATGCTCGCCAAGTTCTTCCGGCAGACCGTGACGGCCACGGCCGTCTGGCTCAACGCGCGGGGCGTGGACTTGACGCTCACGACCTATCACGCCTGCCGGATCGACAGCGGCGAGATCGTCCTCACCGTCTCGCAGCCTTACCCGGTGCGCGACATGGCCCATTTCGAGGCGGCGCCGAAAACCGAAGGCGCTTCCGCTGGGGTGAATTCTTACCCCGAGATCCCATGGGCCCCGGACGAGATGACGGTGTTCGCCGAAGTGGTCGCCAACAATCCGATGGCGCTGGCCATCACCAACCACTTAAAAGAGATGATCGTGTAATACCCCGCTGAGGCACCAGGCGGGCACGGTGGAGGTGGTGATCCCGGCTGGCGGCGACAGGTCTTTTTAGTTCGGGTAGCTCTCCGGACCGGGGGGACGTGGTCCGTAGAGGCAAGCCCTCGCCGATTTCTTCGTACACGGGTTGGAGCTCCCCGAAGAAGGGGTCCCCGTCGTCAGGGAGCACGTGCACGGCTTCCCAGAACGCCAGACGCTGACAACGTTCCCTCGATTTCTTGGTCCTTCCGCGTCCGGGGAGCCGAACGTCCGCCCTCTGCCATCGTCGTTATGATTTCCGTGAATCATCTCCGCTCCGACGGGCCCCGAGATCTCAAGCGTGCACCCAGCAGGGTGCATGCGGCCCGCTGGCCTTTCCGTCGGCGAAAGTAATGCGCTGTTGTTCCGTCCCCATTTGCCTTCGTCATCCAGGCGCCCGACACGACGCATCAGGCTCGCCCGATCGATCTCGGTACCGTGCAGTTTTGTCATCACGGCGCCTCCAGTTACAAAACCGCGATCGGATTGAAAGGAGATCCAGTCGCCCTTGGTATGCGGAGAGGAGCTAGGACAACCATGAACTCCCAGCGTTGCTCGGCCTCGCATTCCTCGGCTAGGTCCTCGAGATTGAGGCTGTCCGATGCCAGCATGCCCATCGCCGTTATCTGCAGCGGGTGGACCGGGTAGAGGATCCCCTCCACCGTGCTCGGCACCGTCTCCCCGTCCCCGTCGGGAAGGAACCCGGCCACGTGCCGCTCGTGCAGCAGCGAAATGGCATCGACGTGCAGGCCGGCCTTTCCCTCTCCTGTGTAACCGTTGTCCCACGGGCCGAGCTCAAGGCGGCGTCGATGGTGGCCGGTCCGGATGCCCCAGGCCTCCACAGCCGCCGCCGGCTCGTCGCGCACCTTGGTCCTGGTGCCGAAGATGGCCGGCCTCGGCCTGGGCGGNNGGCCGCCCCGGCCGGCGCGGCCTGGTCGACGGCGTCGCCGCGGCCGCTCGGCCCGCTCGCCCACCGATAGCGCCAGCTGGACCGGCTCTTGGCCCTGGCGTACGAGCCCGGCATCGTCCCGGTGCGTGCCCGGGCAGACCTCGTGCTCCGGGCGCCGGGCGGCAGCTGCCGGGGTAGCCACCGTCAGTCGCATTTTGGGGAGCAGTCGGTCGCATTTTCGTGAACACCCCTTTCGCAGTTGCACGTGTAAGGCGTTGGATTGTGGCGATCACCCACACAATAACCGAAGTCGGGCGGATGGCCTCAAGCAACATAACGTGCCCCCGATAATCCGCTTCATTTCACGGTAGAAGGCGCACCGAACGGCACTTATCGCGGCACCAAGCGGGCCAGCAAGTCGAGGGCCTCGGGTGTTGCGGCGGCAGGTGGGTGCTCGGCAGAGCTGATCTGCACCCTCCATCTTGTGAGCAGCTCCCAGACCGGAGTGATGCGTAAGCCTGGCTGTTGCCCGAAAACAACAGGCCCGCCTTCCCCTGAGACCTTTCAATCTTCCTGGTAAGATCCGAGACCGTGGTTNNCGATCGAATCAAGGAAAAACACAGCGGCTATGCCAGCTGGGCTGTGTGGGCCGCGGCAACTAAAGGACCCAAATCCAACATTGGTGACCTCAGCATCCTTGACCCCGATCGGAACCCATATTTGCTGGATGTGCTGAGAAGTGACGTGATTATGATGGGCCTAAACCTCTCCAGGCACTTGCCACGACCGCTCGGAAACTTTCATGACCCGCGACCGGAGGGGCAGGACTACAAGATCCGCTTCGCATTTGCGGGTACACCTTTCTATGGTGCCTATATGACCGATTTCGTAAAGGGCGTCGTGATGCTGAAATCAGGGAACCTGATGCGGCATCTCGCAAAGAGTCCAAGTCTCATTGCCGAAAATGTCGCACAACTACTGGGGGAGCTGGCCGACCTTAACTCCGCAGCACCGCCCGTCATTATATTTGGCGCAGACGCCCATCTACTTGCTGCCAAGCATATCCCTGTCACTCGCTACTCGCGCCTCGTCCGCGTTACGCATTACAGCCACCACATCTCCAAGGTGGATTATCGTGCGCGGGTCCTGGCCGAGCTTGGCGCCTAGAGGCGGCAGCGCGGCGCCAACAGCAGATAGGAGGTTGGTGAGCGACGTAAGGCATCGCTTGTGTCAGACACATAATGTGCGCTCAATAGGCCGTGCTATCCTCGAGTCAATGCGACACAGATCGGCACGTCTGGTGACTGCACTGTCGTCGTCATTACGGCCCAGTCCCTGCGAAGCCGGGCATCCTGTGGGCTCAAGCAGCAGGGAAGGACCACCCTAAGTCATATGATCGGGCTGTGAGCGACTTCGAGGTGATGGAGTAGATGGAGACAGAGCCTGACCTCTCTCGCTGGGACTTTGCAACACGCGAGGGCGACGCCCGACATAAAAATAGTGAGGCCCAGACCTTTGAGGCTGCGCGGCTGGCCATAGTCGTCCTGGCAGACATCGTCTATCGAGTCGGGAGAGGCGGACTCCCCAAGGATTCTGACACCGTGGAACTGCGACGGGTGGCTTTGGGAAATGTTGGCGCCCTGGCAGTGCGTGCCTCCAATGTGGCTGTGCTTCTGCTTGAGAGCGGCTATGGCATCGAGGCCTTAGCCCCCGGACGACGACTTCTTGAGCACCAATTGCGCGCCAAGGAGCTGTACGAGGATGAGACAGGTAATGCCGCTCAAAGGTGGCTAGCTCATAAGAAAGCGACTCCGATGAGCAGCCTGATCAAGGCTAACCCTGGTGCTGGAAGGCTCCACGGAGTTATGTCACGTATGGCACACGACGACAGGCGAGCAATCGAGACCCTATACTCCCCGCCGTCCTGGGTTGGCTCGCCAAGCGAAAAGCGAGCGATTAATCTGTTCCCGCAACCGATGGCCACGCCGCTTGTAAGCTTTGCGAGGCTGCTGGTTGAAGCTCCCTGCGAGATCGCGGTGCGCATAGCTGAGGTGAACGGTGAGACGATAACTCTGCCTGCCACTGTAATTGTGGTGCTACAAGAACCAACAGCCATGCGTCGTTGAAAACTATCGGTGCGCAGCCTTAGAAGTCGAGTCATTATATTGGGTGCGAAATATCTGCTTTTCATGCACAAGCCATGGTCACTGGGAAAGAGCGCGTCGGCGCTCGCGCAACAGGGCGCCTTGGTGACCAATGAAGGGACGCCGTCGTCGAGCGCGACTGTGCGAAGACTTCATGCCGGCGGTTATTTATCATCGCTGTCAATGGCTGAAGACACTACGGGGTGTTGGCAGTGACGACCGACTCGTGGCCAGTTCCCACAACGATACCTGGCGCCACGAACCGGCGAACTCGGACGGACGTACGCAACATAATGAGCGCCCGAGAATCCGGTGCATCTAGGCCTGGATCCGCACCGAACGGCACTTATTGGCACCTATCTACAGGTCTACCAGTGCGATGCCGGAGCGGCTCCGCCGCGACATCAAATGTCGTGGCAAACCCACACGTTCGGTTCCCAATAGGCGCCGAGGCCGCCCGAGGCGTTGAGCGGCGCGAGCCCGCCTGGGAAGACGTAGGCCCCGTCTTCTGGGAAGGCCATCCCCGTCCAGGCTTCCCACTCCTTCACCGGAGCGGTGATCTCCATCGACCGGGGCTCACAACGCACAACCTTGCCCCCGAGCCGGACGTGCACCCTGAGCCAGGGGTCGAAGGGGAGGCCGTCACTTCTTTGCCAAGCCACGTAGCGCTCGATGGGCGTGAGCGGGTAGAGTGCTTATGGTTGGGCCGGACCGGGGCCACCAGCGGGGCCAGCCCCGAAGAGCGCTCGATTGCCGCCATCACCTCGATGACGACCTTGCTAAGGCCGCCGCCCTGGTAAGTCGGGAGGACCTCGCCTGCCAGGGCCGAGAGGGTGTTCGCTACGCCGGGTCCGCCCACGGCGCGCATGCCCGTGGCGTCGATCCCGGCCGGCAGGTCCTCCAGAGTGCCGTCCCAGGCGAAAGGTATCGTTCGGGCACGGCCTGCCAGATCGCCCGTGCGCTCGTCGACTAGGAGGGCCTGGAGATGTGCGTGGCGGGGGTGGATGGCACCGAAGTAACGGGCCGTATGGTTGCCGTGCAGGTTGTACTCGGGCCAGACGGCATCGAAGGCATGCTCCGTCCGAGCACGTTCCCAGAGGTCGGGGCGCTCCGCGGCGGTGACGACCCGGAGCCAACCTGGTGCTCCCGGCGGTGGCTGCACCCTCTGATCTTGTCAGAGACCGGCCCTCCCGAAGCAGTCCGGGCCGGCGGACGTGCCGGTGTCGTAACAAGCTCATGCCGGAGGGCAGGCTTTGCGTCTCACCGCCTTCCGAGCGGTTCACGTAGAGCAGGGCCCCAGTCGAGGTCGGGCGAGGTTATTGGGTCTTCGCCAGCGCCTGAACCTTTACGTGATGTCAGCAGAGCCTTCCCGAAACCGTCCCACTCGGCTGCCAGACTTACCGGTATGGGACGTGCAACGCCCGCCGTCAGCTTGGTGAGCCGCGTGCTCAAGAGCTACTGGGCCGGTCAGGACCGGCGCCGGCGCCGGCGGGTGCGTGACGCGGCGCGCCGGCTTGTCCCGGAGAAGGCGTGGTCGGGAGAGAAAGCGACGGCGCCCGAACTCGCCTGCCTTACCCTGCTCCACCTCCTCTGGTTGCAGGACCAGACGAGACGCGCAGCCCGCGTTCGGAACACTGAGGGCGCAGCGCTGTTAGCGCGCTCCGCAGTGGAAACGGTGATCGCAGGCTTGTACTGCCTGAACGTGCCTGGCGCGGCCAAGCGTTATGACGCCGGAGCCGGCAAGGACCTAAAGAAGCTCTTCGCCCAGTTCACTAAGGCGGCCGACGTTGGCACGGAGGTGCTCGATGACATGCTGGCGTTCCTCGGCCCGGGCGGCCTGCCGTTGCCGGCGACGATGGTCAGCGACATCGCCGCCAACAGTGGCCCAGCTGCCGCCCAGGATCTTTACCGGCGCTACTACGTCCCGCTCTCGGCCATGTACGCCCACGCCGGTCCACTGACACTGCTCCGTCACGTGCACCCAAGGTCCAATAGGACGCGTGAGAGGCCTTTCAAGATGTGGAGCCGCCGATCGGCGTCGCACACCGCCGACGCGATGGTCGGATTCCTCGCGGCGACCATCGCGGGGCCTGAGCACCCCGACTACGGGCTGTTCTGCGAGTACCACGCGGCCCATTGGCCGCTCGCCTGGCCGCCGTCCCTCTTTGTCGTGCGGCATCTTGCACTCAGGCGAGCGCGCCTCAGACACGTACCAGGGTTGGTTATGCGAACTCGAGCCTTGCGTGCGGAACGGTTGCGGGGAGAGCGCCTCAATGAAACCGAAGTTGAGGAACTAATATCACGCCTTTACCGCATGGCAGACCTTGACCGAGACGATGCCTCCGCATCCTCGATGACGACCTTTCTCCGCACAAATCTACTCTCCAAAGAGCAAGCCGCGGACGGAGACGCCGACCCAGCCTGACGGCAAACAGGGAAGATTGAGCCTGGCTAAGGCCATTGTGGCCTCCTGGCTGTCGACGCGGCGACACCACATAATGCGCGCCCAAGATCCCAAGGTCGCCTACGGTCGGTGTGATACCGAACGGCACTTATTGGTGAGGGTCGAGCCTGTAACCGTTGTGGCTTTGATTTAGAGCCGCGGTTAGCACTCAAGCTCGATCAGTCCTCCAGCGCGAAGGCGGTGCGACATACGAGGCAGTGATAGGGGCCCTGCGAGCCCTCGGGCACTTTGACGGGTTCCTGAGGATGACACGGCGGCTCGATGGCAACCATGTCGTCGGGTTCAAAGACAGGCGGTGGCGGACTCGTGGGCCGCGTGTCGACGCCCATTTGCATGAGGCCCTTGCTGAGGTTTAGTTCGCGGATCGCCGTGCCAAGCTCGGGCTTCCTGACGTGAGGAACCTGATGGTCCGGTCCACGGCCTCTCCGGTGGCCGCGCTCATACCTCCCAGGGCGGCGGCACCGGCCACCGGGGAGACGACGTCGTTGAACACCTCGGGGTCAGGGACGCCGAACAAACCAACGGCGACCAACGGGTAGGCCAGCTCTATCCCGAGTTCTCGCCGCACACGCCTAAGCCCCACATGCCCACCTTTGCCAGGAGCCAAGTGGCACTACCGTTAGCTGCTCCCAAACGGGCCTACGCGTCGGACCTGCCTACGATGGTTGTGGCGGATGCAGCGGTCACTCCGGCCCGAGACGCCGCCCGACGCCGAGGAGCCCGCGAGAAGACGGCGGCAGGACGGTTAACCTCGGATCCTGGAGTTGAGCGTCGCAAGTTATGCCTGCTCGGCTCGTCGTGAAGCGCCTGAGAGTCCGCCACTGGCTGGACCGGATCAGATAGCCTTTTCGCAAACACCTGTTCGTTACCGGGAGCTGAGTGAACGCCAAGACCGACAGTCTGAAGATCGCAGACCTGTTCGCTGGGGCGGGCGGGCTTTCCCTCGGTTTTGCGGAGGAGAACTTTCAGGTAGTGGCGGCCGTCGAGTACGACGGCGACTCGGCCGCCACCTACCAGGCCGCACATGAGCACCTAGTAGACCGGGGCGCTGAGCCCGTGAAGTTCCACGAGCAGGACATCTGCGAGATCGACTTCCGCCAGTACTGGGGTCATCTCGACACGATCGTCGGCGGCCCTCCGTGCCAGCCCTGGAGCCTCGGCGGGCTCCGGCGGGGCCACGCTGACCCACGCGACGGTATTCCCCAGTTCACGCGGGCTCTTTACGAGGCGTCACCTAGAGCCTTTGTGCTGGAGAACGTGGCCGGCCTGGCCAAGGGTGAGACACGATCGACTTTCGAGTTGATCATCCGGGTGCTCAGCGGGGAACGGCCCCTGGCTGATCTGTTGGGTGACCAGGTCGACAAGGAGGCGAGGCTCGACTACACGGTGAACTGGCGAGTTCTCCAAGCCGCTGATTACGGAGTCCCCCAGAACCGCCAACGCCTGTTCGTCGTTGGCGTGCGGGAAGGAACGAGCTTTCCCTGGCCGGCGCCTACCCACGGCCCAGGCCGACCCTTGGCGCACGTTCCCGCCGGTTCGGTGATCAGCCCTGAGGTGCTGGGTGAGCCGAACCCGAGCATCGTCACGTACGCCTCGAACCCATCGCTGCGTCCCGACCCCTACCATGGCCAGATCTACAACGGCGGCGGCCGGCCCATAGACCTGGCCAAGCCGGCCCCGACAATGCTCGCCTCCATGGGCGGCAACAAGACCCCCTGGGTCGACACCCAAGGCGTTGTCCCTAACTACCACGCTCACCTCATGGCCGGCGGTCAGCCCCGGAGCGGGAAGGTGCCGGGGGCACGGCGCATCACCGTCGCCGAGGCGGCATCACTCCAGACATTCCCGGCTTGGCTGCGGTTTGCAGGCTCTCGCTCGTCTCAGTACCGCCAAGTAGGCAACGCCGTTCCCCCGGCGCTGGCTCGGGCCGTGGCCCGCCAGTTGTCTGACTCGCTGCGCTAGCCCCTCTCGCCCAGGCGTCCCTCGACCCAGCCGAGCACGACGTCGAGATCTCCACGGCCGACCTCGACGACCAGTTCATCATCGCTCTCGGACGACAGACTGCGCAGTCTGGCCACGGGTTCGGCGATGCCCTTAGGGGAACTGGCGCTCGGGTGCGATGAAGTAAGGCCGAGGGCGTTCACCGCTTCGACCAGGTGGGCAACGAGGTCCGGCCGAGTTCGACCCCACGTGACGAGGTGCCGGTGCACGGCGCGTACCGCGGCAGCGCGGGAGACGGGTCTCAGTCTGGAGCTGACTGCATCGAGGAAGGCCCCCAGATCGACGACGGCAATGTCGACCCCGGCGGGAGCACCAGCCTCGGCGACCGCCACGGCCAAGTGATCGGACGTAAGCCCCGGAGCCGGAGCCACGACGGTCACCTGCTGCGCGTGGGTCCGTCGAGCAGTTTGGGCCGCCTGACCAACCTTGTCGCGCCAGTCGTGCGCCGATACCTCGATGGCGTACTCCAACCGCTGCTTGCGCCGGACCTCGACGTCACCAGTTGTGCGGGCTGAGGTGTCCGGAGCCCCCACCGACTTGGTCCCGACTCGCCACGATGGGTGGGCGAGGGCAAATTCCTCGCTGAGCAGGGCGGCGACGAGGTACTGCTCGAAGGCTCCTCCGGAGGGCTTGGCTCTCAGCCGCTCGATGAGCGCTCTCATGGCCACGAAACCGAAGGCATCGACCTCCAGGGCCGGCAGCTCGGCGAAGGCCAACTCCTGCTCAGCCAGGGAGCGAGCCAGGCGAGTGAACAACCCGTTCACGGCCTCGAGGTCAGCGCCCGCCATCCACACCAGGAACTCTCCCACGGCCGGGTCGGACGCCTGGAGGGCTTGGTAGCCGCCCCGGTAGGTGCTCGATTGCATGGCCCCATCGGTGGCCGGAATGTTGTACCGCTTCAGCACGACCGAGACGTACTGACTAACGGCTCGGTCACCAGACAGCCGGTTCGTCGTCTGGAGGTCGGTACTGGGCGGGAGGAGCTTGAGTACTCGCCCTTCGGCGATGCAGTAGGCGCACAGCACCAGGGCCAGCTCGGCCGCCGCGGATGCCCTCGGGCCCTCTGGGTCGCCCAGTGACGAGGTGAGCTTGGCCAGCAACGGAGCGGGCGTTGTTTCGATTGGCCGAGCCCCTGCTCGGTGCTCGGCCACAGCCTGCTCAATGGCGCTCCGCACGAGGTCCTTTACCGCCTTGTTCCGCTTCAGGTCGGTTTCGAAATTGGGTCCGAGCCAGGTGGGCTTCGTTCGGGACACCAACGATCACCGTAGCGCGGCACCATTTGGACCTCGCCTTCTGGCGGCAGCCATCCCCCCCTTCGCCCATGCCAAGCACCGGTAGCGCCAGCAAGGGTCGCCGTCCACGCGCAGCCCGGGCTCTGAATCTTCAGAGCTACGAGCGGGACGACGATCCCCCCGTACTAACGGGGTGACTGGCCCCATGCACCGACGTCCCCGAGCCAGACCCGTGGCGCCTCAGTGCCCTGGAGCCGGACGACCCGCGCCGGCCGTCGCCCTCGTAGCCCTGCAGGCGCTTTGTGCCCTCGGCGCCGGGCGGCGCCGCGAACGATGCCGTGACGGCGAACGTCTTGTCGCGGGCCGAAGCCACGGATCACAAACGAGGGCTGGTGACGTCGCCGGACAGGTCTTGCACGTGCTCTGGCCCGTGCTGGTCCCCGAAGCGATCCATCTACCCATGGAGGACCCCCCAGGCTCGCTGACCAAGCCCCGCGGTTGGGGGTACAGGCCCGGGCGGTTGTCTTGGGCGACCCTGGAGGGTGCCCACATCACGGCTTCTCCCGTGTCGATTTCGAGCACTCGTGAGGCGACATCAGCAGCGTGTCGGAGTTTTTGCAGGGACGCGGACCACCAAACTCGATAACTGCTCAGTGGGCTTAAAACCGGGCTCTACCTGCAAATTCAGCCGCATCGTGGCTGCCGCTTGGCTGCCAGCTTGGCTGCCATCTGGGGACCCGACCGCCACCTGCGCCGACCCGCACCCCCCTGACCAGGGCTTATTCGGTGGAGGCGACCGGGATCGAACCGGCTACCTCTTGCATGCCATGCAAGCGCTCTACCAACTGAGCTACGCCCCCGAGGTGACCCCGAGACTAGCAGAGTAGGCGCTGGCGGCCGTCCACCGAGTGGGGCGGCCCCTCCCCCGGCTGGGGCTGGCCGACAAAGCTAGCGGGGCGGCAAGAGGGCCAGGTCGGTGCGGCTGATGAGGCCGGTGGCCAGGGCCCACTCGGCCAGGTGCTGAAGGGCGTTCTCGCCCAGGAGGTTGGGGACCCCGGCGTTGGTCAACCTGGTGCGCATGTACTCGACCCGCTTGACGAGGGTGGTGCGGGGCCACTTGAGGCGGGCGGCGGCGTCGGCGTAGCTCTTGGGATGGGGGTCGTAGCGGGGGAACGGCTCCAGGTAGCCCGAAAACAGGGCCACCAGGGCCACCTTGTCAGCCGAGGTGATGGACACTTCGGACGCGGCCCGGGTGGGGTTGCCTTCGAAATGGGGCCCGGAGATGGGCCCGCCCGGCCCGCCTTCCAGGGCCTCTTCGGGCAGGTCGACGGTGAGGGCGTGCCGCCTCATGGCTCCTTCGACTATCACGGTGATCGGGGCGGTGACGGCGAGGCGGCGGCCCGGAGGCAGGACGGTGCGGATGCCCACGTCGTCGACGACCTCGAGGGGGCGGACCGTGCTCTTGTTGACGAGCCACCAGACCCCGGCGTCGGCTTCGAACGAGCCCGCCACGCGGGAGATGCCGAGGTCGGAGGGATCCAGGCAGAGGGTGGTCCGCGGCGAGCGCCCGAAGGTCAGTTCCTCGCCCTCGCCGACCTCGTAGCGCTGGTCGCCGAGCCCGATAGTGAGGGTACATCTCGCTCCTGCCACAACAGGCAAGGTACAACAGGTGGGGCCCGGGCCCGGGACCGGGCGCGAGCGCCGTTTCGCGTACCCTGGGGACCCATGATCTACGCCTACGACGCGCCCGAAGTCGAGAGCCGCTGGCAGGCCCGGTGGACCGACGAACACGCGTACGAAGTGGCCAACGACGACCCCCGCCCGCCTTTCTACGTGCTGTGCATGTACCCGTACCCGAGCGGCGCCGCCCACCAGGGCCACGTGCGCAACTACACCTTCGGCGACCTGAACGTCCGCTGGCGCACCATGCAGGGCCGGTCCGTGCTGAGCCCGATCGGCTTCGACAGCTTCGGCCTGCCGGCCGAGAACGCCGCCATCAAGACCGGCACCCACCCCCGCTTGTTCACCGACGCTCGCATCGCCGAGCTGCAGAGCTCGTTGCGCCGCCTCGGATCCGGCTACGACTGGCGGCGGGTCGTGCGCAGCCACGACCCGCTCTACATGCGCTTCAACCAGGTCATCTTCCTGCGCTTCCTGGAGGCCGGCCTGGCCTACCGCAAGAAGGCGCCCGTCAACTGGTGCCCGGGGTGCGCCACGGTACTGGCCAACGAGCAGGTGCGGGCGGACGGGACGTGCGAGCGCAGCGGCGACCTCGTGGTCAAAAAGGACCTGGAACAGTGGTTCTTCCGCATCACCTCCTACGCCGACGAACTGCTGGCCGACCTGGACGGCCTGGAGTGGCCCGAGCGGGTCAAGATCATGCAGCGCAACTGGATCGGCCGCTCCGAGGGCGCCCAGTTCGAGATGGAGATCGCCGGTTCGGACCAACGCATCGAAGTCTTCACCACTCGGCCGGACACCGGCTTCGGCATGACGTTCGTGGTCCTGGCGCCCGAGCACCCGCTGGTCGGCTCCCTGGTCGTCCCCGAACGACAAGAGGCAGTCGACGCCTTCGTCGAGCGCGTCCGCCAGGAGCCGGATTTCGAACGCCAGTCCTCCGAGGCATCCCTGGACAAGCGGGGCATCTTCACCGGTTCCTACGCCATAAACCCCTTCAACAACGAGGAAGTCCCCATCTACTTGGCCGACTACGTCCTGATGGGCTACGGCACGGGCGCCATCATGGCCGTGCCGGCNNCCAGCGCGACTGGGACTTCGCCACCGCCTACGGCCTGCCCATACTGCGGACGGTGCAACCGCCCGCCGGCTGGGAGGGTGAGGCCTATACGGGCGACGGGCCGAGGATAAACAGCGGCTGGCTGGACGGCATCGTCGACACGGCTGAAGCCAAGTCCAGGGCCATCGCCTGGCTGGAGGGAAAGGGCCTGGGCAAACGCACCGTCCAGTACCGCCTGCGGGACTGGCTGGTCTCCCGCCAGCGCTACTGGGGC